>JAZULL010000069.1:0-2081 GCA_045603085.1 Eubacteriales bacterium
ATGGACACTAAAATTCTTGTCGTGGATGACGACAACAACATCAGCGAATTACTTAAGGTATATTTCACCAACGAGGGCTATGAGGTCAAGACCGCGTCGGACGGCGTGGAGGGCATCAGCTACTTCAAAATGTATGAGCCCGATATCGTGCTGCTTGACATCATGCTGCCCAAGAAGGACGGCTGGCAGGTTTGCCGCGAGATCCGCGAAATGTCCTCCAAGCCCATCATCATGATCACCGCAAAGGGTGAGGTATTTGATAAGGTGCTGGGTCTTGAGCTGGGTGCGGACGACTTTTTGGTCAAGCCCTTTGACATGAAGGAGCTTTCCGCGCGCGTTAAAGCCGTGCTCCGCCGCTATCAGGCACATGCCAACCCCGATGACGACGAGGTCGTTAAGTTTGAGAACATTGAGATCAGCCGCCAGAAGTACGAGCTCAAGCTCAAGGGCAAGAGCGTGGACATTCCTCCCAAGGAGCTGGAGCTGCTGTATTTCCTGGCCTCCAACTACAATCGCGTCTTTACCCGCGATCAGCTGCTGGACAAGGTATGGGGCTTTGACTATCTGGGCGACTCCAGAACGGTTGACGTGCACGTCAAGAGACTGCGCGAAAAGCTGGAGGGCGCATCCGATAAGTGGCTGCTCAAGACGGTTTGGGGCGTAGGCTACAAGTTCGAGCTGTTGAGCTAAGGATTTCATCGTGTTTAAGAGTCTGTTATTTAAGTATGTCACGGCGTTTTTGGCCATCATTACGGTCAGCTTTCTGCTCTTGATCCTGATCATCGGTAATATTATTTCGGGACATTCCGAGCAGGCCAAGGCGGATATTATCGCAAATACGGCCGCCGCCGCATATACTTACGTGGATGAAAGCTATGACAGAAATATCCCTTTTGCAGACTTTGTGGCAGATACCGAGCAAAGCACGGCGCAGATCCTGCAGGCCCTGACCGTCAATGCGGACGGCGTTACCATCATGCTCTCTGACGCGGACGGCACACTTCTTTTGTGCCGCGGCGAGCAGACGGGTCGGTTGCACGTGGGAGAGGTACTCCCCATGGAGGATCTGGAGCAGGTGCTTGGTGGGCAGAGTGTGCAGGGGACAGATTCCTTTGGTGGGGCGTTTGACGAGGCCATGGTGGTCCATGCGTACCCTCTGGAGGATGAAGGTCAGGTCTGGGGCGTGCTTTTGATTTGCGCCGACTCCAGCGACTGGAGAGATCTGCGCGATTCCACCGTGCAGGTCATCGTGGCGGCAAGCCTTTGGGTCATGCTGGCTGCGCTGATCGCCACCTACTTTATCACCGAGCGCATCGTTACGCCGCTTAAGGAAATGAGTCGCGCGGCCAAGAGCTTTGCGGCAGGGAAGTTTGACGTGCGCGTTCCCGTGCACGGAAACGACGAGGTAGCCGATCTTGCCCGCGCTATGAACAACATGGCGCAGTCGCTTGAGGCGCTGGATAATATGCGAACCTCGTTTATGGCCAACGTATCGCACGACCTGCGCACTCCCATGACCACCATCTCGGGATTTATCGACGGAATCTTAGACGGCGTGATCCCCGCGGATCAGCAGACCTATTATCTGGGCATTGTGTCCGAGGAGGTCAAGAGGCTGTCGCGCCTGGTGTCCCAGCTGTTGGATCTGTCGCGTATTCAGGCGGGAGACCGCAAGTTTGTGTCCGTGCCGTTTGATATCTGCGAGGTGTCGCGTCTGATTCTGATCTCGTTTGAACAAAAGATTGATCAGAAGCGGCTGGAGGTCGAGTTTGAGTGCGAGAAAGAGAACATGTATGTGTTCGCCGACCGCGATGCCATGTATCAGATCGTGTATAATCTGGTGGATAATGCGGTAAAATTCTCAAAAGAGGGTGGCAAGCTGCGTATTTGTCTGGACCTTGTCAAAAAGGGTCAAAAGGTCAGAGTGCGTGTTTATAATCAGGGACAGGGGATCCCCGGCGAGGATCTGCCGTACGTATTTGAACGCTTTTATAAGAGCGACAAAAGTCGAAGTCGGAGGCCAAGCGGTCTTAGGAAGACAATGTCATAAATCAACTCCTTGGCTCACAGAACGACATGGC
>JAZULL010000070.1:0-14423 GCA_045603085.1 Eubacteriales bacterium
GCATACTTTGAATCTGAGCAGGGGCAGAAAGAGTTTGAGGAATGGAAAGCGCAACAAGAAGCCGCTAAAAAGGAAAAGAGCGAGGTCGCGTGACCTCGCTCCGAAATAGCGTTAATTTGTAAGTTTAATAGTAAAAAACAAATCCGAACCAATTTCGATTTACGAAATAGTTCGGATTTGTTACGTTTGGTGACCCGTACGGGAATCGAACCCATGTTACAGCCGTGAAAGGGCCGTGTCTTAACCGCTTGACCAACGGGCCATATGTCTGTCGCTTCTGCGACAGAATATGGTAGCGGGAATTGGACTTGAACCCATGACCTACCGGGTATGAACCGGTTGCTCTAGCCAACTGAGCTATCCCGCCATATTTAGTGCGTTTTTTCACAACGCTCGTATATTATAGCACGACGCTTTTGGTTTGTCAATACTTTTTTGAAAGAATTTTTCACAAATTCTCAAAAAAATCAGGTCTTTCATTATGATACGTCCGACCCATGCCCACCGTCAAAGCGGCATATTCAAAAAGTCTTGCAAAGTGCGCAAATAAATGCTATAATAATATAAAATAATGAAAACATCCGAGGAGAAACACATGCGCCAAAGAATATTCTGTTTGATCTTGATCTTACTCTGCATGGCTCTGACAGCCACCGCCTGCGAGAGCACCTCGCCACCCGAGGTCACCGCGCCACAGACCACAACCGAAGCCGAGACCGAAACCGAGACCGAAACCGAGACCCAAACCGAGGAGGAAACGACTGTGGAAGTCACCTATCACACCGTGCAAAACCCCATCGCCCCCGCGGGTGCCGACCCTTGGGTAGTGCGTCACGGTGATAAATATTACTACTGCTATGCAAGCTACGTATGGTTTTTTGGCGGCGTTGCGGTTGCAGAGCTGGACTCGATCGAGGATATCGGCAAGGTAGAGGGCTCACAGGTATATACCGGCCCTACCGACCCTGCCACCGAATATTCCTTTGAGCATTGGGCACCCGAGCTGCATTACATCAACGGCGAATGGTACATTTACGTAGCCGCCGACGACGGAAACAACGAGACCCACCGCATGTACGTGCTCAAGGGCACCTCGCAGGATCCCACCGATCCCTTTGAATTTGTGGGACAGATTACCGATCCCACCGACAAATGGGCGATTGACGGCACGGTAATGCAGCTGGGCGACGAGCTCTACTTTATCTGGTCGGGATGGGAGGGCGACGTCAACGTGGCGCAGAACATTTACATTGCCCACATGAGCGACCCCTGCACCATTGATTCCGAGCGCGTTTGCCTGTCCGTGCCCGAATATTCCTGGGAAAAGAACGGCGAACCCCACGTCAACGAGGGACCTGCCGTACTGCAGCATGACGGCAAGACCTTTGTGGCATACTCCGCCTCTGGCAGCTGGACTGACCAATATTGTCTGGGACTTTTGACACTGGTGGGCGATGACCCCCTGAACCCCGATCACTGGGAAAAATCCGCGACCGCGGTCTTCCGCAAGAGAGCCGGCGTGGCATACGGTCCGGGACATTGCTCCTTCACCACCGCATCCGACGGCAGCGTCTGGATGGTCTATCACGCCAACCTTGTGTCGGGCACGGGCTGGGAAGGCCGCTCGATCTGGATCTCCCCCGTCACCTTTGGGGACGACGGCACTCCCATCTTCGGCAAGCCCGAGACCGAGGTGCAGTTCCCTGTCGTAGAGAAATAATCACAAAACGGCTTTGCGATGCAAAGCCGTTTTCTTTAATCACGAATCAGACCGATCCCCTCGATCAAGGTTTCATAGCTGATCATACCCGTCTTTTGGAGCACCACGTCCCCGTTGGCGTTCACAAACACGGTGGTGGGATATGCGCGAAGGTTATAAGCTGTCACAGCCTGTCTTTGGGTATCGAAATACACGTCAAAGGAATATCCCTTGTCGGCAACAAAGTCCTTGGCCTTATCCACGGTCTCCCTGACGCCGTCGGTAGCGTTGACCATCAAAAATACCACGTCGGGATTCTCCGCGGCAGCCTTGTCAAAGTCGGGCATTTCTTGGACGCAATATCCGCACCACGTTGCCCAGAAGTTGATCACGACCGGCTTGCCCACAAAATCCGACAGCCTGACCTCGTTGCCCTCGGCATCCAGCACGGTAAAATCGGGGGCCGAGCCCGATCCGGTTGCAGGAGACTCGGGCACCATACCGCCCGAGTCACCAAATAACAGCGCACCTGCCACCACGCCAAGGATCAACACGCCAAGTGCGATCCACAAAACGTATTTTTTCATAGAATCAATCCTTTCTCCCGCTCACCCATGCCGCGCCGAGCAGGGTGATCACCACTACACCGCTCACCATTGCACCGCAACCGCTCTCGGTCGGCTGTGCAACCGTTTCGGTGGTCTGCTCGGTAGTCGTTTGCTCGGCGGTGGGCGCTTCGGTGGTAGGCTCGGGCTTGCCCATAAGCGTCAGATTAACAAAATCTCTGACCAAAAAATCGGTGCCGTTGAACTTATAGGCCGCCAAAATATTCTCGCTCTCATCCGCATCGATCGCGCAGGGCAGCACACCCAGCACAGCACCGTTCTCGGGCACGAATGCGGTGGTGTCGATATGCAGATCGGTCTTGCCGCCGATGGTGCAATCGGTATCCATCATCACCAGTTTCCAAGGGATATAGACCTCAATGGTATAGCCATCCGTTCCCTTTTTATGCCCCTTGGCCGCACCCGTGATCTCCTCCGAAACAAGACCGTCCAGATAATTGTGTCTCCAGCCGACCACCTTGCCGCTCTTGGTCGCGCCAAACGAGAAGAAAATGCCCTCGTTGGAGTCGTTTGCGGGGATGGCATGCGCAGGATTGACGGCGATCTCAAGGCAGTCGATGCCCACCCAATATCCGTCCGCGCCGCGGTAGCTGGGCGTTGTATCGTTGATGGTGCCCGCATAGTAAAGGCCGCCCTCATCCCATGCAAAATGCCACGTCACAGAGGACGTCCCCACCTCGCCGACCCATGCGGATGCGGTCTCGGCATTCATGACGTAGGTGCTCTCGGGGCTGTATTCCCCCTCGGAGATCACACCGTCCACGACGGGCGTGCCGTACTGCGCCACCATTTCAAAATCTGCCTTGGCGGTTGCCGCGGGAACAGCCACCGTAACAAGCAGTATCAGACAAATCGTTAAAAAAGCTCCTCTTTTCATCGCACACTCTCCAATCTCTTTTTTTTCATTTTAGCACATCACACGTAAAAAGTAAAGTGAAAAATTGCGATATCTCTTGCAAATCCTGCCAAAATGCGGTACAATATAGAGGATATCGAAAAAGAAACGGACGGAATGACATGTTTATTGTTTTTGAAGGTATAGACGGCGCGGGTAAGACCACGCAGATAGAACTTTTGGCAAGCAAGCTCCGCGCATCGGGGCTTGACCCTTACGTTACGGCAGAGCCGACCGGCATGGAAACGGGTCGCGCTATCCGCCGCGTGCTCTCGGGTGCTGTGCCCAAGACCCCCACGCAGGTGGCGGCTATGTTCGTGCAGGACAGAATTGACCACAACGTTGACCCCACCGAGGGCATTGAGACCAAGCTGGCCGAGGGCAAGGCCGTGATCTGCGACCGCTACTACTACTCTTCCCTTGCCTATCAGGGCTCGCTGACTGATTTTGACTGGGTCATGGCTGCAAACTGCAACTGCCCCGAGATCCGCCACCCCGACCTTTGCATCTTCCTTGACCTCTCCCCCGAGGAGAGCATGCGCCGCATCACGCGCGACCGCGAGCAGATCGAGATCTACGAAAAGGCCGAAACACTGACAAAGTTCCGCGCCCGCTACATGGACGTTTTTGACCGCCTGCGCGCACGCGGCGAGCAGATCGAGATCATCGACGCATCCGGTAATATCGAGCAAACCGCCGATGCCATCAACGCGGCAATTCTCAAGCATTTCGGAATCTGAATACAAAATCAGGGCTTGCCGACGGCAAGCCCTTTATTATTTTTCTTTTTTGGGGGCTTACTTAGGCGATCACAAAATCACCAAGCAAGCTCTTGAGCTTTTCAACGTCCTCGTCTCTGTGTACGTGTACGTTGACAGGCTGGCGCAGATCCAGGCTGAAGATGCCCAGAATGGAACGACCGTCCACGACGTATCTGCCCGATCCGAGATCGACAGCACCGTCGTAAGCGACCAGCGTGTTGACCAATGTATATACGTCATTGATCTCCTTAAGTTGAATTGCAAAAGTTTTCATAATGGCGTTCCTCCTTTATAGGAAATGGGGTAATGGTTCGTACTCCCCTGAGTACGCCATCATTATACTCCGCAAAGGCAGAAAATGCAAGAGACATACCGACGAAGTTACCAATCATATCATGAAAATTTTATGCAGTATGCACAAAGAAAGGAGTGCCGCTTTATGCAACACTCCTTATATACTTTAGCTCGATAATAATTTAACAAAAGAAATGATCCTCTATCTCGGCACAAAGCCAATGGTACATGGGCAGGTGATATTCCTGCACGCGCCAGGTCTCGGTCGCGGGTGCGTGGAGAGCCACGTCGGCGTACTTGTCCAGCGCACACGTGCATTCCCCGACCATGGCGATGACCGAAAGTCCCAGCGCCTTGGCCGCCTGCGCAGCATACACCACGTTTTCAGAATTGCCCGAGGTGGAGATACACCACAAAAGATCTCCCTGCCCGGCCATGGCAAGCGTCAGCTGGGCGTACACGGTCTCGGCATCCACGTCATTACAAAATGCCGAAATGACCGCGCCCTGAGAGGGCAACGAAATCGCGGGCAGACCCATCTGCAGGCGATCGGCGAGATCATCCCCCATGGCCGCGCGCAACTCGGGCGTCAGCGGTCTTTGGGAGGCAAAGCCCTTGAGCAGCTCACCTGCGATATGGTCGCAATCGGCCGCAGATCCGCCGTTGCCGCAAAGCAGCACCTTGCCGCCGCTTCTGTAAGTACCGATCAATAATTCCCTTGCCTGCTCCAGCGATTCCTTGGCGTCCGCAAGCGCGGGATAATGCGAAAACAAATCAATTTTCATGGTTGACTCCTTATTCCGTCATCATAGCTACACACAGTGCGGCCTTGTCGCCGACCGACTCGGTCAGCGCGGCGGGCACGATGCGGCAAACCGCCACCGATTGTGGCAATGCCTCTTTGGCAAGCACTCTCTCCATGGCCTCCTTGAGCAAATGTCCGCTTCTGGCGTAAATACTGCCCAGCACAATGCACTCGGGATTGAGAATATCCACCAGCATGGCAAGTCCTCGGCCAAGCATCTCACCGCAAGCCGTCCAGACCGCCTGCGCGGTCTCGTCGCCCGCATTGGCCGCATCGGCCAGCGATTTGGCGGTAATGCTGCCAAGCGCATCCTCATTCTGACAGAAAGCGGGAGTGACTCCCTTGGCCAGTGCCTCTTTTGCATAGATCGCGCCCAGCTGTGCCAAGCCGCCACCCGAGCAAAAGCCTTCAAAAGAGCCCTTTTTATAATATCCCACAGGCCCGTCGGGCGCCATGCGCACGTGTCCGACCTCGCCTGCGTTGTCGTTTGCGCCCACGTAGAGTCGGCCGTCCAAGATCAGCCCCGCTCCCATGCCCGTGCCAAAGGTCAGAAAGATCATATTTGCCGTCCCCTTGCCCGCGCCGAAGCGGTATTCGGCCAATGCGCACGCGTTGGCGTCGTTACAAAGCGCGGCAGGAATGCCAAATCTCTCCTCTAACATCTGCACGATGGGCACGTTGTCCCAATCGGGCAGGTTGGGCGGCGACTGGATCAGCCCAAGTCGCGAATCCAACGGTCCGCCACAGCTGACGCCGATGGCCTTGACGCGCTCTCCCTTTGCGGTGACCGCACCGATCAGCCCTTCGGCCTCTGCCATAATGCGAGAGAGCGTGGCGTCCTTATCGGTCGTGTCAAATCTCACCTTTTGCAGCACCTCGCCGTCGGCATTGCCAACCACCAGTGCGCATTTTGTGCCGCCTATATCAATCCCAAGATACCGTTCCATATCAGTTTTCCAATTCCTCCAGCTCCTCGTAATCAACAAGCAGCTGCTCCTCGATCTCGTTCTTTCGCGCATCCAGCGCGGCAACCTTCTCATAATCGGTTGCGGCTTCGCCAAACAACTGCTCCTCAATCTCTGCGAGCTCGGCCTCCAGCGCCTCGCACTCGGCATGCAGCCGCTCAATGCGACGCAGTCTCTTTCTCTCGGCCGCCACGTCCTGCTTATTTTTCAGATACTGCTGCTTGGCGTCGCTGACCTCGGTCTTGACGCGAGCTTCATCACCCGTGTCCATTTCGGCACGGCGCGCCTGCACGTATCTTTCATATTCGGTATAGCCTTGGCCGGGTTGATCGACGTGGAAATCCAGCACGTCCCCCGTAAAGGGTGCGCCGGGGCGCATGCACAGCACGCGCGTGGCCAGCTTTTCAACCAGATAACGGTCATGCGAGACCACTAAAATCGTGCCGTCAAAGCCGTGCAGGGCGTTCTCCAGCGCCTCGCGCGAATCAATGTCCAAGTGGTTGGTAGGCTCGTCCAGAATCAGCAGATTCATCTCGGAGAGGATCAGCTTGGCAAGCGTCAGTCTGGCTCTCTCGCCGCCCGACAGCACCGCCACGGGCTTGAACACGTCATCCCCGATAAAGCGGAAGAGTGCCAGCGCGTTACGGATCTCGGTCTCGGTCTTTTGGGGATATGCGTCCCACAGCTCGTCGATCACGGCATTTTCGGGATCGAGATTCTGGTTTTCCTGATCGTAATAGCCCACCTTGACGTTATATCCCGCCTCGATCTTGCCCGAGGTGGGGGTCAGCTTGTCCAAAATCAGCTTGATCAGCGTGGATTTGCCGCAGCCGTTGGGCCCTACGACCATCATGCGGTCGTTTTTCTTGAGCGCAAATCCCACGTCCGAGAAGATCTCGCGGTCGCCGAATTTCATGCCAAGGCCCTTGACGGTCAGCACGTCGTTGCCGCTCGGCAATGCGGCTGTAAAGCGCATACGGATGGGCTTGGGCGCACTTTCGGGCTTGGCCACGCGCTCCACCTTTGCAAGCAGTTTTTCACGCGCGCGGATGGTGACGTAATTATGCGCCTGATTCCAGCGGCGCTGTTGCTCCAGGAACGCCTCCTGACGCGCAAACTCACGCTGCTGCAGATCGTATTTCTTTTGCTGCAGGGCTCTGTCCTGCTCGCGGGTCTGCATGGTCTGGGTATAGTTGCCCTTGTACAGCTTGGCGTGGCAGTTCTCCACCACCAGCGTCTTGTTTGTGACGCGGTCAAGAAAATAACGGTCGTGCGAGATGACCATGACGCACTTTTTATAAGAGATCAGAAAGCTCTCCAGCCAGGAAAGCGTTTCCATATCCAGATGGTTGGTGGGCTCATCCAAAAGTAAAAGATCCGGCTCTCTTGCCAGCACCACGGCAAGTGCCAGGCGCGTGCGCTGGCCGCCGCTGAAGGTGGCCACCGACCGCTCGCCGTCCGCGCGGTCAAAGCCCAGCTTTTGCAGGATCGACGCGCAACGACCGCGAAATTCCATACCGCCCTCGCTGATAAATCGCTCGTGCAGGCGGGTATATTCCCCCGTCAGCACCTCGTAATCGGTACGGCTTGTATCCTGCAGCGCATTTTCCAGCTCGGCCAGCCGCTTCTCGGCGGCAAGCAGATGCGGGAATGCATGGTACATCAGAGAAAGTGCGGTACCGTCCCCGCTCTCACTCTCAAACGCGCCGTCCTGCGTCAGAATGCCAAGCGATTTATCCTTGGAAATATACACCCTGCCCTCGGTGGGCTCATAGGTGCCGGTGATCATGCGAAACAGCGACGACTTGCCACTACCGTTGACGCCGATGATGCCCAGCTTATCGTTTTCCTCGATCACAAAGGAGATATGCTCCAAAATGACGTCGGTACCAAAGGACAGACCAAGATCGTCCACGCTCAATATCGTCATGCCTCATACCTCCCTGAAAAATTTGGCTAAATAAGTTTAGAGATTTGTTCGTAAGTATACAATGATCCCAGACAAACCAACACGCTGTCGGTTTCCCGGGCAAATGCCACAGCCTCGCAAAATGCCGCCTCAACGCTTTGGTGGGAGGATGCATCCACGCCCTTGCAAGCCAATACGCGAGCATATTCCCCGGCATCAAGCGCGCGAGGATTATCCGGCTTGATACAAAAGGCTCGCTTGGCGATCTCGGACAGCCTGGACGCCACGTACTCGTAATCCTTGTCGCGCATGACACCCGTAAGAACGGCAACCTTTTGGCTTCCGAAATAATGCTTCACACTTTGAACGGCGGCATCTATTCCCTCGGGATTGTGCGCCCCGTCGAAAATGACCGTGGGCTCTTTGATCAGCCTTTCAAAGCGGGCAGGCCAACGGGCGGCCTTCAGCCCCTCGTATACCGCTTTGTCGGGAATATGCATTCCCTGTTCGCGGAGCGCCCGGATTGCATACAGCACGTTTGCCGCATTGTCGGGCTGATACAGGCCGAGAAGCGAGAGCTCCACGCCCTTCCAATCCCCCAGATCAAAGACGCACCCCTCAAGGTCACAGCGTCTGATCGTCAAATCGGTCTTGTCGGCACAAAGCAGCTCAGCCCCCATCTGATCGGCCTTTTGGCGAATCACCGCCCCGACGCTCTCATCATTGCCGCAATACAGCGCAATGCCGCCCGGCTTGATGACCCCCGCCTTCTCGGCGGCGATCTTCTCCACCGTGTCTCCCAGATAGGCAGTATGATCCAGCGAAATACCGGTTATGACAGACAAAAGCGAGCTTGGAATGATATTGGTGGAATCCAGCCTTCCGCCCATGCCCGCCTCAAGCACCACAACGTCACAGCCGCACCGCTTGAAATACTCCAATCCGATAGCGGTGATCAGCTCAAATTCGGTGGGTTTATCCTCCATAGCATCGGCAATGGGCTGAACGTAGGAGGTGATTTCGGCCAAAGCCTTGCGCGGGATATTTTCCCCGTTCACGCGGATGCGCTCGGTAAACTCCTTGATATAAGGCGAGGTGAAAAGTCCCACCTTATAGGAAGCATGACCCAAGACGCTTGCCAGCATAGCGCAAAAGGAGCCCTTGCCGTTGGTGCCCACCACGTGGACGAATTTCAGATCGTTCTGCGGATTGCCAAGCCTTTGGCAAAGCTCTCCGATCCTTTCAAGCCCCGGCTTTGTAAAGGTCCAGGATATGGAATGTATATATTGTAATGCTTGGTTATAATTCATGATCTTTACCTTCCGAATTTGAAAAGCTTGACAAACACAGGACTTTTATACAGATAGCAAAGCAGACCGGCTTCCACCGAGGCGATCACGGCATAGGTGGGAATACGCCACAGCACCAGCCACTCATAGTACACAAACAGCCCCAGAGATTTTATGATGACCGATCCTGCCAGATGCGCCGCCAGCACCGAAAGGATCACACGCACGTTTCCCTCTTTCTTGATCACGTAATGCGACATAAGACCGCTCACAGCACCTATGCAAGCCGCGCCCAAGGTGACGATTGGAGATACGGCAAGGCTTTGCGTAGACAGCATATAGCTGGTGATATCCGCCACCGCTCCCACACAGGCGCCCACAGCAGGGCCAAACGCGAGCCCCGCCAGGATGATCGGAAAATTTTCCAAGGTGATGCGAAACAGTCCGTTCCCGAAATTCAGGAAGTTCTTGCATAAGATGCCAATGACCACGCTGATGGCCGCCAGCATAGCCGCATAAACCAGCACGTAAACGTTTTTCAAACCTGCTTTTTTGTCTGTTTTCATAAAAAATCCTCCTTTCCTCACCCATATCGCAAGAAAAGAAGGCAAAGTACGCCATATTCGTGCCATATAAAGCGGGATGCAAAGGGTGAACCGCGATCGGAGCTTTCTCCGGATCTTCGTCCTGCGGACAACTCCCCGTCCCGCAAGCACTTGACGCTCACCGATTTACTCTTAATATAGATTACATGGGATATTATACCACCATCCCCCATTTTCGTCAAGGGAAATATAAATGCAAAAACGAATTTGTTTTTTTCTCTTGCGCGCGCGTGCGAGTTGTGTTATACTTATTATGGAGTATTATTTAATATTTATATATAGAAAATAGAGAGGCACACATGGTATTTTCGAGCTTATTTTTCGTTTTCGCGTTTTTGGTGATCTGCTATGCGCTGTATGCCGCCGTCAAGGGGATGCGGGCGCGTAATATCCTGCTTTTGGTCTTCTCCCTGATCTTTTATGCCTGGGGAGGCCCCGCCCTTGTGCTTCTTTTGGTGCTGGAAACGCTGGTCTGCTACGTCACAGCCTTACTGATCGGTCACACCGGTCCGCGCTCCAAGAGCTCACGCATCTACATGTGGACCTGCATCGGCTTCTGTCTGGCACTTCTGGTGCTGTTCAAGTACACGGGATTTTTCCTTGGCAACCTGCAATGGATCACGGGGCTCCCCAAGGTCATTCCTGCCATTACACTGCCCATCGGCATCTCGTTCTACACCTTTCAGCTGATGTCCTACGTAGTGGACGTACACCGCGGCGAGATCGAGCCGCAGGAGAAATTCTCCTATCTGCTTTTATACGCATCGCTGTTCCACCAGTGCATCGCGGGCCCGATCGTACGCTATGCCGACGTGGCACGCGAGATCGAAAACCGCACGGTTACCCTCTCCGAAGCAGGTCGGGGCGTCTCGCGCTTTGCGGTGGGCCTTGCCAAAAAGGCGCTGCTGGCAAACGGCTGTGCCATGATTGCGGACGAGCTTCTCCCCTCGGCCGCTACCACCGACCTCTCGGGTCTTTCGGCAGTTTCCCTACTGCTTGGCGGCATTTGCTACATGCTGCAGATCTATCTTGACTTCTCCGCCTACTCCGACATGGCCATCGGTATGGGGCTTATGGTGGGCTTCCACTATAAGGAAAACTTCAATTATCCCTACACCGCCTCGTCGGTCACCGACTTCTGGCGTCGCTGGCACATCTCGCTTTCCACCTTCTTCCGCGATTACGTTTACATACCGCTTGGCGGCAATCGCGTCAAGGTTCCGCGCCACATTCTCAACATGTTCATCGTCTGGGGACTTACCGGCTTCTGGCACGGCGCTTCCTGGAACTTTATTCTCTGGGGCATTTACTACTTTGTGTGGCTGATCGTGGAAAAATATCTGCTGGGTATTGGCAAAAATACTCCCGTGCTCTCAAGGATCATCTCTCGCATTTACGTGCTCCCCGTAGTTTTCTTTGGCTGGCTATTGTTCCGCTTTGACGATCTTTCCCTGCTTTGGGACACGCTCAAGGGTTTTGTATGCGCCAATGGCAACGCCTTCTTTGACCTGACCGCGCAGACGCAGCTCAGCGGCAACTGCTTCTTCCTTGCAGTATGCATCTTAGCCTGCTTCCCCATCGTGCCCCTGCTTTCGAAGCTGTGCTCGACCAAGAGAAGCCCCATCATTTACTACCCCGCCAATGTCGTGGCGGCCGTCGCCCCCGCCGTGCTGGTCATTCTGTCAGCGCTCGCTCTGATCGGCGACAGCTACAACCCCCTCCTTTATTTCCGCTTCTGATGCGAGAAAGGATTTCACATGGAAAAAACACGTACGTTTGAAAAAATAAAGATCATACAGTTCTGCGCCGTTATGGTAGTCGGATTTTTACTGGGACTTGCATTTTTTCTGCGCCCCGCTTATTCCGAGACCGAAAAGCGCGAGCTGACCAAGTTCCCCACGTTTACGGTGGGCACCTTTCTCTCGGGTGAATTTACCGAGCAGCTCAGCACCTGGTTTGCCGACACCTTCCCCTTCCGCGAGGGTCTGATTGCGGCAAACGACACCATCTCCTCGCTCAAGGGCTTTGCCACCGAGCAATTCCAGAGCGGCGCGGCAAATCAGGGCGGCAATAACAACACGCCCGGTGACCCGGACGTTAAGGTCGAGCAGATTGCGGGCTACTACATCGCAGGCGACACCGCATACGAGATGTACTATCAGAACAAGGCCAATTCCCTGAGATATGCCGAGGTGATCAACACCGCCGCAGGCAGACTCTCCGGTAAGGCTAAGGTATACACCATCGTCGTGCCGCTGGCTTACGCCTATAACGACAAGGTGCTGCAAAAGACCGACGCCTCGGATCCCAAGGCCGCCATTGACGGCATGTATACCGCTGTGACCGATCCCAACGCCGTTTGCGTGGACGCCTACGGCGCGCTGGCCGCTCACAAGAACGAATACCTCTACTTCCGCACCGACCACCACTGGACAGCTCTTGGCGCATACTATGCCTACACCGCATACTGTGCGGCAAATCCCGCGTTGACCGCCAATCCCCTCTCCTCTTACGAGGAATGTAAATTCGAGGGCTTCCTTGGCACACTGTATGCCCACACCAAGGCACAGGCGCTGCAGAAAAACCCCGATACCGTACACGCCTACGTGCCCATGGCCACCAACACCCTGCGCGTGCATCTGGCTGACGGAACGTCTCAGAAATTCACGGGCGGCGTGGTGCGCAAGGACACCGACACCTTTTATGCCAATGCCGCATCCAAGTACAATTGCTTTTTGACCAGCGACAACCCCGCAGGCACCCAGCAAAGCTACTATATCAGCATTGAGAACCCGAACAAGTCCGACGGCTCGGCCGTGGTGCTGGTCAAGGAATCCTTCGGCAATTGCTTTGCCCCCTTCCTTGTTGACCATTACCAGTACGTTTACGTCATCGACTACCGCTACTATGACGGCGACATCGTGGATTTCGTGGACATGACCGGTGCTGACGACGTCATTTTCTTAAACAACCTCACCGCCACCTCGGCTGACCCCCGCGTGACCGAGATGGAAGGCCTTGTAAACTGACATGGCACTTTACCGCATTGCCGATCTCATCATTGAGATCTCACCCAAATACGATTACACGGCCCGCATGTGCGCGCCCTATCTGACCGATACGGGCGAGCCCGACATGCGCGTCAGCGTCAGCGACGCCGAGATCATGGCCGAGGACGCCCCCGACGTGCCGCACAACCCGGGGTATCTCGAATCCCTTGCGGTCTATCGCAAGATCGCCGAGCATCTGGCTGATTTTGACGGCTTTCTTTGCCACGGCGCGGTGATCGCCAAGAACGGCCGCGCGTACATGTTCTGCGCCCCCTCGGGCACGGGCAAGACCACGCACATTCGCCTGTGGCAGCAGGAATTTCCCGATACCGTGGTCATCAACGGCGACAAGCCCATCATCCGCCGCCGCGGCAATGACTGGATCGCCTACGGCACGCCGTGGGCAGGCAAGGAAGGGCTGCAGACCAACACGGGCGCTCCCCTTGGCGGCGTTTGCATGCTGTCGCGTGCTGCGCAAAACACCATGTCCCCGATCAAACCCGACGACCGCCTGACCGCCCTTGCGCGCCACGTTTATTTCCCGCACGATGCGCGTGCCGCCAAAACCGTGGCTCTGCTGGCTGTACTCACCTCATCCGTCCCCACCTATTCCCTTGGCTGTAACGTCTCACCCGAGGCGGCGCACCTATCTTATACTACCATGAAGAAGGAGAACACATGAGAGTCAAACAAGGCTTTGTGCTGTGCGAGACCGACGGCAAATACGTTGCCGTGGCAACCGGCTCGCTGACAGCGCAGTTTCACGGCTTGATCACCATGAATAAAAGCGGAAAGCTTCTCTGGGAGCAGCTTTCCGACCATATCAGCGAGGCAGAGCTGACCCAAAGACTGCTCTCGGTATGCCACACCACACCCGAGATCGCGGCCGCCAGCGTGCATGCATTTGTCACCAAGATGTATCAGGCAGGTATTTTGGAGCTTGCCGAGGGTGAGTCGCTATGATCCTGCATTCCGACATCCGCACCCAGCTGCGCACGCAAGGCTTTTGCGCCTGCACGGTAGCAGGTGCGAGCATGAACCCCATGCTCAGAGCAGGCCGCGAGGTGGTCATGATCCGCAAAAAGACCGCAACGCCCAAAATCAACGACGTGGTGCTGTACGAATATGACGGCGAGCTGATTTTGCACCGCGTGCGCGGGATCTATCCCGAGGGCTATCTGATCCGCGGTGACAACTGCTATACCGATCATAAAAACGTGCCCGAGGACGCCATTCTCGGCGTGCTGGAATACTATGTGCGCAACGGTGTGCACATCGATTGCGCCACAAATAAAAAATATCTGCGCTACGTCAAACGCCGCAACGCGTCCTATCCCATCCGATTGACCATTCGAAAAATACTCGGAAAAGCATAAAAGAAGCAGACCCATGGGGAGATACTCCAAGCGGAGTATCTCCCCGGTTCTATTCGCCTTCGGCGAGTGATATTGCCTTTGGCAGTGTTATTTGGCTACGCCAAGTGTTATTCGCTACGCGAGTTTAGGGCGAATAGAATATCACTGAA
>JAZULL010000071.1:0-18314 GCA_045603085.1 Eubacteriales bacterium
ACGAGGAAAACGGTGAAAATCCCGAGCTTGTCGTATATAAGAAAAGGTAAAAATATGACGACCATATGCGTGATACTCTTAACGGAGTATCACGCATAACTCTATTCGCCTTTCGGCGAGTTCTATTGCTACGCAGTTATATTCGGCTACGCCGAGTGATATTCGCTACGCGAGTTTTTAGGCGAATAGAATATCACTGCGAGGCGAAGCCTTGCAATATCACTTCCCGTCAGGGAAATATCACTCTTCGCGTCAGCGAAGAATATCACTTTTAGTACTAACAGAAAAAGAGATAACATTTCGGCGAATAACCGATTTGTTATCTCTTTCTGTCGTTATAAGAACCTGCTACGCAGAACCTTGTTATTTGCTTCGCTCATAATAAGGGTATGGGCTTAGCCCAAGTGCATTTGACTGGTCAAATGTGATGCTCGCACTTAGCTGTATTTTCAAATTTCTCCGCTAAGAACATCACCCATAATCGGCGGAGCTGTTTTGTGTAGCCGTACGGCTAAGTCATTCCTTCTTTTTCAGAGCAAAGGGGAGCGCGAGCGGGATAAGCAGCAGCCAGGGCATTGCGGTCATGGACTTGCAGCCCTTTTTGCCGTTGTCCTCATCGGTCGTGTCGGAGGCTTCACCCTCGGGAGAGGTGGTATCCTCGGGTGTGTTCTCGCCCAGCGAAAGGGTGGTCAGAAGGCGGGTGTCGGGGGTGTAGGCAACCTGCTCGGTGCTACCGCTCAGGGGAGTTTCGATCTTGCCACCGTCCGCAATCTGAGAAGCGTAAGCAATGTAAAGATTGGCAAATTCCATGGTCTGGAAGCGGGTGGTCAGCGCGATCTGCGAGCCTTGTGAGTTCAGACGTGTGTTTTCTACCTCCAACACCTGCTTGCCGTCGGCATCAAACAAGGTGGCCTTGCCGTAGTATTGCTGACCCGTGCCGTCGGTCTCGTAAACCACACCGGGATTCTCCAGCTTGACCGTGCACATCAGCGCGTCGTTCATGTAGATAGAGACGGTCTGGCCGTCATCCACCACGCGAAGCTTGAACCAGCCGTCCTCGCCGGGGGTGAACTTACCCGAGTAGGGGAAGGAGTAAGACGCAGAGGCCACACCAATGCCATCTTCAGCATATCGCTTGATGCGAATGGTGATGCGGTTTGCATCGGGATAAATGCCGATGCCCGAGCCGGCAGAGGAGGATGATCCGTATTTGTGACCGCCATTCTCGGCATACCAGTCCCACTCAAAGTAGTTGAATACCTGAGAAATACCGGAGTTTGCGGGGTTTGTGGGGGTGTAAGCGCCCGGCATTTCGCCGCGCACGTAAATGGCGCTGTTGCCATAGTCCACCATGCGCACGTCAGTCGCAAATTCGTAAGCACCCTCCACGTCGTTCCAGGTGCGCAGATCGCACACGCCGGTCATGTGCAGGTAATTGAATCTCTCGCCCTTGAGCACCTGTACCTTACTGGTGGAAGTGCCTGCCGCCAGCTCAAATTGCTCGGCAAGAGCGGTGTTTTGCACGAATACGCCGGGTTTGACGTCGTCAAGGTCGTAAAGCACGTCCACAATGGCGTCTTTGAGCGTGATGTTGACCTCGCCCTCGGGCTTGGTAACGGCGTTGCCGTTCTGCAGGGCGGTGGTGGCGTCGTATACGAGTGCGGTCTCGAGAATTTCCTTATCGGTGTAGCTTTCGCACTTGTAAACAAATCCGAAGCGGTTGTCGGGTGCGGTGTCACCAAGATCCATAAAGGCCATGGGGTCGCCGTTGTCCACAGAGTTGTCTGCCCACTTGAAGGTCATGGCGTTGACTGCGCCGTCCACACCGACGACGTTCTTTGCAAGACGGATGGCCATGTAAGAGCCCTCAAGGTAGTAGTAAGCGCCGCCTACGACCTCGGTCTCAAATGTGTTGTCCTTGAACCTTTCCACCGTGACGACAAACGAGTCGCGGTCTCGGTTGAGCACGTAGTCATATCCCTCCCAGCCGGTGGTAGGATCGCCGTCGATATCGATATACAGGTTCATCCACGTCGAGTTGTTATCAATGATGATGTCGGACGAGGTCTTGGCAAGGAAATAAAGGTTAGAGGAATCCTGCGAGACCTTGGCGTAGTCGAAATCGTTACGGCCGGTGCTGTTGATATAGCGGTAATGGGGGTTGTAGGAAATGGTGTTGCGGTGCTCCACGTCATAAAGGGAGTCCATATAAACAAGGTCAATGGCATCCCAGGAGGAGAGGTCATAGATGTCAATGCTGGTCTGGTTGTCTGCCACGGGGGTGGCGGGAACGCCCTTGTAGCGGCGGATCTGATCTACCATCTGGTAGTAATAGTTGTCGCCGATGCCGTAGCCGTCCTGGTTTCTCATGGGCTCGCCATCGCGCGAGTATTCGCAGTTGAATTGGTCAACGTATTGGAATTTGGCGCCTGTGCCTGCCATGTCAACGCGGGTATCGGTGTGGAAGCAGCCTGCGATCCATTCGTTCCAGCCCGTGATCATGAGCACGAAGGGCTGATCCTTATCCACGTTTTGACCAACAAGCGTCTGCATGGCGTTGAACTGCGAAGCGAATCCAAGTCCCAGGCCTGCCTGATATACGTTGTCAAATCCCATCTTGGAGCTCTTGGGCTGTTGACCGTTGACAAAGCTGCGTCCCTTGTTCATGGGCGGGTGGTGACCCATGGAGATCGAGAGCGATTCAAGCTTGCCGCTCGCATCTCTGCCCCAGCCGCCGTTTTGCAGCTGGGATGCACCGGTTTCGGTGTCGTAAATATATTCCTGGATCCAGCTCCAGTAGTTGCTTTGATCGATCCACGCCCAGCTGCCGCGGACGGTGAATTTCTCGTCCACCTTTTTCTTGATATCGCCCGAAAGACCGGAGTAGTTGCCAAATACCAGTGGCTTGCCCTCCCAGATAAAGAACAGCTCCTCGTATTTGTCCCAGTTTTCGTCGGAATAAACGGTGGTAAACAGCGTGGTCATGTTGGATTGGAAGGTTGCGGGGGTATCTCCGTTGAAGAATACGATCTGCGGGGTGTCGATGCCTTGGCGGCGCATGGTCAGCCACGTGTCAAACAGCGCGGTGTGACCCGAAATGAACACCTCTGCATTGGAAACATCAAGGAAGATGAAGTCCACGCCCGCCTGCTCCAGCATATAGGCATGCTTGCGGTATACCCAGGTATCGGTGTTGCGGTAGTAGCCGAAATAGGGCTCTGCCCAATAGGCTTCGCCGCCCTTTTCTTCAATATAGGTCTTGGCATCTCTGTAGCCCATTTCCAGGTACAGCTTGGTGTTGTCCTGCACCACCTGACCTGCACCTACCCAGCAAAGGAAGTAGAAAAGACCCACGTAGCGCGCGGAGTTGGGGTCTCCTGCCACAGCGTTATCGGCCGTGGTGCGGTCCAGCGCGTCGGTGGCTGTCCAGGTCGAGTAATCGATGGTACGAAGCGCGTCTGCTTCGGGAATGCTCCAGGTCTGCTGTACGTTGGTAAATTGCACGTTGTCGATATAGCCGTCAATGTCGCAAAGCTCCAGCGAGAAATAACCCGTGGCGTAGAGCTTGCATTGATCGGTCTCGGCCAGCACCTTGGCGTCGGCGTCCAGAATAGCAAGGCGACCCGAAACGGAATATTCGATCAGGGCAACCAGCTGCTCGCCCTGATAGAGTGCCAACGTGTCCAACGCCTCGTGAAGGGTAAAGGTTTGTACGCTTGAAAGATCGGCAGGCAGGGAAACGGTTGCCTCCAGCCCGCATTCGGGCTCGAAAATGCGCATGGTCTGCGAGCCGTCGAAGGTAAACCAGATGCCGCGCTCCCTGTGAGTCGAGCCTGTCATGGAGGTGCGCACGCCAAGATAGGTCGTGCCGCCCGTCAGACAGATGTCAAAGGACAAATATCCCTCCTCAAGACCGTAATCGTCGCCAAGGCAGACAGCCGAGCCGAATACAAAGCTCTTGCCGTCCTTGGTGGTCAGCGCGCCGTCCACGATCTCAGCGCAGGCGCGGTTGCCAAGTGCGAGTGCTTCGTCCTTGGCGTAAGCGTTGACGCGATCCACCGAAAAATCATAGGCGTGTGTGGTCAGCGTGCGCTCGGCATAGTCGTAATCATAGCCGCCTTGGTGCTCGGTAATGGGTGCACCGGAATAGGTGTGTGCCGAATCTGCGGCAACGGGAATGGCGGAAGAGAATGTGCCCGCAAGCAAAATGATTGCCATAAAAGCACAGCTCCAAAATCTGAAGTTCTTCATGTTTCCGTTCTCCTTTAAACTGCCGCAATGCGGCAATATCACTCCGACACGGTCGGAATATCACTGCCTGTAAGGCTTTACAGGCTCAAAAGTACGTTTGCAAGTCGTTCTGCAATGATCTCATGTCCTGCATCGTTGGGGTGCAGACCGTCGGGACAGTATGCCACGCGGTGCGCCTCCAGCTCGGGGCAGATGCTGCCTGCGGCGTAAAGGTCACATACGGGCAGGGAGTAATACTCGGCCGCCTGACGGATGATGTCCACGTAGTCCTTGAGGACGGTGGTCTGGGTCACGGTACCGTCGCGCGAGGTGCGGGTCTGCGGGATGTACTCGTACCAGCGGTGCAGAGGGGTGACCACTACGATGGGACAGGTGGGATACTTGGCGATCAGCGTTGAGAAAAGATCGTGGCATGCGCCCCAGAAGGTTTCGGGGGTGCGGTCAGCGGGCGTGCCCAGAAGCGCCTGGCCGTGACCGAAGTCGTTTGTGCCGCCAAAGACCACGATGGCGTCGGCCTTTTCGGGCATGTCCCCCACGCGGGTGATAAAGTGCGCGTTGAATTCGGGGATTTCCAGAGGCGTGTAGCGATCGGCAAGGCAGGTGCCGCCAATACCGAAGTTATTGGCCTCTGCAAGGCCGTATTTCTGCTTGATCAGCTGGTGATACACCTTGTCGGGTGCGCTGGGGCCGTAGCCCTGCGTGATGCTGTCGCCTAAAAAATGAATGATTTTTCCTTGCAGTTGCATAAATTTGTCTCCGTTCTGCCGTGTGGCAATAAATTTTCTGATTTCATTATATCATTGATTGGCGTCGGTGTCAACGGAATTCTTAATATCTTAATTGTCGGCCAAAATGCTTGCGGATCGCGCGGCGCGATGTTATAATGGGTCGAAACCAAACGAAGGGAGGCGAATGCATGCAGTATATTGATACTCTTTTGGATCAGTTGATCGAGCTGACAGCATGGGAAATGACCAAACCCAAGGCTTATGGACCTTTTCATTTGATTTTTACGTTTGTCGGTCTTGCCATCTCGCTGTTTGCGGCATATAAGCTGCGGAATACGGGTGAGAAGGGAAACCGCGCCGTATTGTTGTCCTGTGGTCTGTTTCTGATGCTGACCGAGGTATATAAACAGCTGTTTTACTTTTACCACATGGAGGATCACGCCTATAACTGGGGTATCTTTCCGTTCCAGCTGTGTTCGGTGCCCATGTATCTGTGTGTGATTGCGGCGCTGATCAAGCCGGGCAAGCTGCGCGACGGCATGTACGGATTTATGACCACCTTCAATTTGTTGGGGGGCATCATGGCATTTATTGAGCCGTCGGGCATCGTGCACGGACATTGGACCTTGACCGTCCACGCATTTGTGTGGCACATGATGCTGATCTTTATCGGGGCATATCTGATCGCGTCGGGGCGTTTTGCCAGGACCTGGAAGGATTACCGCTTGGCGGTGTTCACCTTTTTGGCATTGGCGGCATTGGCATTTGCCATCAACTGCATTTTCTGGGAGATATCGGGCGGCGACATCAATATGTTTTTCGTCGGACCCAGAGATTCCTCCCTGCTCGTATTCAAGCAGATCTCCAAGGCCGCGGGCTGGTACGTCAGCACGCTGCTGTATCTGCCTACCGTGTGCATAGGCGCGTTGATCGTGTTCCTGCCCGCGCATTTTTACGCAAAGAAAAAGGGAAGGATTCAATAAGAAAACCGCAGATCCATCGGTCTGATAGATTAACGGAAGAACAACAGAATAATAAAAATTACGGAGTCTGTTTGATATAGCAGACTCCGTTTTTTTACATAGGACGCTCCTCTACGTCTTATGATATGAAAAAGCAGAAGCCCAAATAAGCTTCTGCTTTCGTGTAATCGCCGCTAATTTGTCGCCCCATGGTGATACGGTTTTTTGATGCGTTTTTTGACGGCGGTGTGTGCCGATTGGAAATCAGAACACCAACATTGAAAAATAAGTCACGGTCTGCGGGCCGTTGTTGTAGCGGAGTCCGCAGGCTTTCGAGAGCGCACCCACGTCAATGCCGCAGGCCTCCATGGAGCGGTGCACGCGGTCGGGGTGGCGGCAGGGAGCGTCGGGGTAGGTGCATGAACTGCACAGATTGCAGCCGCCTGCGCTGTAAAGCAAATGGGGGATTTGGTGCGCATTCAAAAGGGTCGCCAACGCGTTGTCCAGCTGCTTGTGCAGCTCGCCCGAGGCTTGAATGCCCTCGAAATCAAAATCGTCATCCAAGACGTGCTTGGTGGTAAACACCAAGGCATGCGCGTAGGAGCGGCACTCGTCGCGCAGAGTTCCCCAGTCGCCCACGGCGGGCGGACAGGTCCAGGTCTTGCCGTAAAGTCCGCAACGGTTGCTCTCGCACATGCCGCGCACGCGCCCGTCAAAGGGCACTTGTTTGGTGTCCAGCCACGCAAATTGGTGCACGGGATATGCCAAGGACGGATCGTGCAGGATATTTTCAATCAATTCTCTGTTCATATATCTTCCTCATAGGGGAACATCATGTGCTCCATAAAGGCCTCGTTCCAGACGGCGTTTGTATTGAGCTCCAAGGTTTGGCAACGTGCCGCCTCGGCCGTGGCACGGTCCAGCAGGTCGGGCTCGGTCAGAATTCGTACAGCACCTCCCAGGGCGGAGTTGCCCACGCTGTCCACGCGGCCGCGCACGTCGTTGGGCAAAAGGCCGATGGCAATGGCGCTGTCCACGTTCATGTAGTAGCCAAGACCGCCCGCAAGACAGACGCGACCCAGCTCTGCGGGTGCCAGCCCCGCATGGGCGCAAAGTGCCTCAATGCTCGCGCGAATGGCACTCTTGGCAAGCTGCAGCGCTCGGACGTCCTCTTGGGTCAGGGTCAGCGTACCCTGCTCGCCCGTGGCATAGGCAAAGGGCTTGCCCGCCATCAAAAATCCTGTTTCATCTATATGACCGTGCTCGTAAAGCAGGGCGGCAAGATCCAAAAGACCGCTGCCGCAAATGCCGATGGGAGCTGCGTCCTGCACCGTGCGGCAGACGAATTTGTTATGCTCGAGTGTGACAGACGACACCGCACCGCGAATACCGCCAACGCCGGTCGAGATGCCCGCACCCTCCAGCGCCGGGCCTGCCGCGGCGGACGCGGCCAAAAGTCGGTCCCCCTTGGCGCGACCCGTGTAGAGCACGGTCTCGCCGTTTGTGCCAACGTCGATCAGCATGGCGGGGGAGTCGTAGGAGGTCAGGTCACAAGAGAGCATGCCCGCTGTGACGTCACCGCCTACAAAGGCCGAGATCGAGGGAAGCAGGGTCACGGTGTCTGCGTCCAGCCCAAGATCGGTACCCATCAGCACCTTAGCCTCGGTAAAGGCGGGGGTAAAGGGATAAGACCCCATTCCCACGGGAGAGATACCGCAGAAAATGTGCAGCATGGTGGCGTTGCCCGCCACCGTCATGCGAGCGGCATGCTTGCCGTCAAGCAGCTCGCACATCAGCTCGCGCACACGGTCAAGCAAAAGCGTCTGCATGCGGCTAAGCGCACCCGCATCGCGCGCGCAGGCATCAATACGGCTGATGACGTCCGCGCCGTACACGTGCTGGGGATTGAGCGCCGAGGCTGTGGACAGCACAGCCCCCGTGTCAAGATCGACCAAGGCCGCCGCCAGCGTGGTGGTGCCGATATCTAGGGCTATGCCCGACGCGATACCGAGCGGCGCGTCGGCAGCGATTTTCTTGGCGGTCTTGCCCCCAAAGTCGGTCAATCCCTCTCCCTGGTGTCGGGGGAAGGTGATGACCGTACCGCTGCAGCCCCAGACGTGGCAGGCTAACACGTACCCGTTTTCGTCGGGCGTGGCAAGTCGGGTGCATTCGGGATTTTCGTATAAATATCCCGTCTCCAGCCGCACGCGGCACTTGCCGCACTTTCCCTTGCCGCCGCAATCTGCGCGCAAGGGGTAGCCTTGACGGGCGAGATACTCGGCTAAATTTTGTCCGACAGAGGAAGAGCCCAGTCGGATTCGAATGTCCTTTGTCATAATTTGATCTCTTTGATCTTTTCGGCGTAGTATTGTACCAGCTCGAATTTTGTGCCGGGCATGAGTCTGTGGTCGGGGCAGGGGATAAAGCCGCCCATGGTACTCAGGCGTTGCAGTCTTTCCAGCTCGCGGTCAACTGCAGCCTTGTCAAGTCGCAGCGTGGTCTTGTCCATGCCGCCAACGCCGAGAATTTCCTTGCCGTACTTTTGGCGCGCGGGCTCAAATTGGTCGCCCCACGTGCCGATCTCGATCGGGAACATGACGTTGACGCCGTTTTCCAGCCAGATGGGAAGCAGCTTGTCGGTCACGCCGTCACAGTCCAGCGAAATGATGTCAATGCCGTAAGCACGGCAGAGATCGTTTCGCTTTTTGTAATGCTTGGCGCAAAGCTCCTCAAACTTGGCAGGCGAGAGCAGAGGCCCCGTATTGAAGCAGATGTCCTCCCAGTAGTGGGCAAAATCGAATTTGGCACCTGTCTTGAGGATCTCCTCGGCACATTTGTATTGCATATCGGCATAGGCGTCCACGATATCGGCGAACAGATCCTCGTCCTCGTCGTACATCAGATAGCTCATGCCTACCACCGACACCATGGAGCGGATGTTGCCCAGCACCGAGCCCAGGTGCAAGCCCACGGGTACGTCGGGATCGCGCGTGTCGTTGAAATTCTTGAAATACTCGTAGTTGACTCTCTCGGGGCAGAACTGCATTTTGGGTCTGTAAAGCGTTTCAAAGGCTTCTCTGTCCTTGAGCAGATAGTCGTCCTCGGAGGGGATCGAGGTCACGCCGGGGCGGACTCGCTCGATCAGACCGTCGTGATTCTGCACGCGGCGTGTGCCGTCGGGCAGAGTCTCCAGCACGCGGGGCTCAAAGCAGGGAAACAGACTGTTGTTGGCACTGACGGTGCGGTACCAGTTGAAGTCCCAGCCAAGGATCTTATCAAGCTCGCTGTCGGCGGCGTTACCGTCAGCCCAGGCGTTTGCCAGCTCGCGGGAGACGTGTCCCTGATCTGCCCATTCCTGCACCAGCTCGGGCCAGTAGCCAAAGTGGACGGCGGGCATGCGGTCGGCGGGCTTGAAATGTAAAATATTCATGGCGCGTTCGCGATTTGTCATGTATGGCTCCTTTCTTGCCCGTCAAAAACGGGGCAAGGTGAGATGTTTTGATCAGCATGTGTGACGCGTGCGGCATATTCGTGCAAAAGCGCGACGTAACGGCGATAGTTGTCGATCGATACGTCGGGCGGGGTCTGGTGATCCACCGAGGCGATCACCTTGCCTCTTTGCATCGAGGGGAGAATACGCTCGAACTCGGCACGCATGGCGTCCTCTCCGTGCTTCATGCACATTTTATCAAAATGGCCGAGAAAGGCCATGTGAGGCTGCTTGTCAAGATAGGTGGAAACGTCCACACCCGCCTGTCTTTCCAAGGGGAACATGCCGTCCGCACCCACCTCGGCATACCAATCCACCGCCATGGTGATATCGCCGTCCGAATCGATGAAGACGGGAATGCCGTGCTTGTGGATGACGGGAATGACCTTGCGATAAAAGGGGGCTAAAAATTCGTCAAAGCAGGCCTTGGAGATCATGGGTCCGGAATTGTAGCTCATATCCTCGGCAAAGCTCATAAAGTCAAAGCGGAAGCGGGAGAATACGTAGTCAAAAAGCTCGACCAACCAATCGGAATAAGCCTCGCACATCTCCCCGTAAAGCTCGGGGTAATCGTAAAAGCTGTAAAGGTGATTTTCAATGCCGAACAGCACGCGCGGATACCAGAAAAAGCCCTCGACCGTGAAAAAATGCAGGGTGTCGCCGCGCGCGCGGGTGGCCTCCAGCCAATCAAAATGCGCTTCGGGGATGACCGTGCGCACGTTGGGGAACAGCGTGGGCAAAATGCGTGCCCAATCCTGCTCGTCCTCCATGCAACCGATGCCCGAGCCGGGAATGACGGTGGGCGAGGCGGGAGTGAAATAGGAAACGCCGGTCTGCAAGCACCGATCAAGACCGAAATAGCCCTGCACGGCGTCCACGCCCACGCAGTCGGCGGGCAGGCCCTCTCCATACCATCGGTTGGTGGTCAGATGCCACCAGGGTGCCCATTCAATAGCGGGCATGCGGTCAACGCTCTGTCCCGCAAGATAGCGGCGAAAGCGCTCGGATGCTGTCATGCTCATACCTGTGCTCATGCATTCGCCTCCTTGGCCGCCGCGAAAAATGCGTCGATGTTTTCCCATTTTGCCGCGGGCGGGATGTCACAGCCCGAGGACAGTACAAAGTTGGGGTAGCCACCGCAAGCGTCAAAGAGCGCGCGGACAGCCGCCGTCATGCTCTCGGGTGTGCCGCCAAGGAATTCTCCCGCGGGTGAGATATTGCCCATGACGGGCTTGTCACAAGGCATTTTTGCAAGTATGTCGGCAAGATTGATCGCGTCGCCGAAATGGTAAGCGGCCGCGCCGTTGGCGTACAGCGACTCGGTCATCAGCGGTACGTTAGGGCCGCAGTTGTGGTAGATCACGATAAAGGAATCGTCCTGCACGGCGTCAACGATGCGACCTACGAAGGGCGCGGAAAATTCCTTTTCCTGCGCGGGGGAGAGAAGTCCCGCAAGCGGTTCTGCCATGATAATGCCGTCAAGCCCCGCATCCTTGTAGGCCTGCGCATAGGCAATCAGAAAGGGAGTCACCTTTTCAAGAGCGGCGTATACGAAATCCTCGTCGGCAATGCAGTTGACAAGCGCCTCGGTCACGTCCATGAGTCTGCCAACCAGCGAGAAGGGGCCGATCATGCCCGCCAGCACGGGACGGTCGTCGATCGCCTCCTTGGCATCTGCCGCGGCCTTGATATAAAGCCCCGTGCGGGCACAGCCCACCTCGGGGATCTCCAGCGCACGTGCCTCATCCTCGTCCGAGATCAGAATATCGGTTACGGTGGGCACCTCGCCGGGGGCGCAGGCCAGCGTACAGCCAAAGGCCTCGGCCTCCACCGAAAGATCCATCATGCAAACTGCGGCGGCAGCGGGTGTACGTGCGGCCACAGCCAAAATTCCCTCGGTCTGCTTATGGGCGTCGTGTGTGATCTCATGCACGTCAGCCCCGATCAGCTGTGCCGAGGGGAAGGAAAGGAGCGGCAGGGGGCGACCGCTTGCGCCAAGCTCGGTCGCCCATGCCTTCATATTGTATTGCTTTGTCTGTTTCATAGTCAAGCTCGCATTTCGGTAATCAGTCGTTTGGCTTCCTTGGCGGCGGTGGCGGCATCCAGCGTGTAGCAGTCCGCGCCAATCTCGTCGGCATATTCGGGCGTGATGGGGGCACCGCCCACCATCACGCGCACCTTGTCGCGCAGGCCTTCGGCCACAAGTGCGTCAATGATATCCTTCTGGCCGCCCATGGTGGTGGTCAGAAGTGCGGAAAGACAAACCAGCTGCACGTCGTTATCTCTGACCGCGCTGACCACGACCTCGGGATCGACGTCCACGCCAAGGTCAATGCAGGCAATGCCCTGACCCTCGATCATCATCTTGACAAGGTTTTTTCCGATGTCGTGCATGTCGCCCTTGACCGTGCAGATCACGGCTGTGCCAAGCGGCTCAATGCCGGCGTCGGTCAGCGCGGGCTGCAGGATCTTCAGTCCTGCATTCATGGCACGTGCGGCCACCAGCACCACGGGAACGAACACCTCGTTTTGGCGGAACTTTTCGCCCACGATGTTCATGCCCGTGATCAATCCCTCGTTCAGAACGGTCTGGGGGTCAATTCCTGCGGCAAGAGCTTGGGTAACGAGCGCGGAAACGTCCTTTGCGCGGCCGCGCTGCAGCTTTTCGGAAATATCAATCAGGATTTGCATGGTAATACCTCGCATTAGGATTTATTTGGGGGTTGAATGCCGAATACGGCAACGAATGTCAGGAGTGCAACAATGCCTGCAGCACCCACCAGTAAAAGCAGCTTTTTCTTGGAAATACCCTCTTCCTCCTCGGGCTCGGTCTCCTTTTCGGCGGGCTTGGTGGTGGAGGCTGTAGGGGGCTTGGTGGTCTGCTGCTCGCTTTGAGCGGCTTTTTGCTCGGTCGAGATCAGGAAATTGGATTCGGGAAGCCAAAGTCCGTTTTCAAAATCCCTGCCGCGGATCAGAATCGCTTTTTCGTAAACCGTGACGTAGTAGCCCTGGCTTCCGTCTACCTCGTAGCCGTTTCCGTTTACGTCGTTCCAGAGCGACGATACCGCGGCGCAGTTGATATACGTCGGGCCGTCCTTGACGGTGCTGATTGTGCGCAGAGCGTCCAGCGTCCAATGGGTGTGTCCGCTGAAAACGTAAACGTTGCTGTATCGATCCAGAACGCCCTTGACCTGAATGTAGTTGGATACGTTGCCGTATCCCTGCACGTAGGTGCTACCCGAAACGGTATCGGGCAGGGGCTCGTGCATAAAGACGAACACGGGCTTTTGGCGGTCTGCGGTCTTGAGCGTGGTGTCCAGCCATGCAAGCTGGGCTTCGGAATAAACGGCATTTCCGTTCAGATACGAATCGGCACCGATAAAGACCATGGTCTGGCCACCCAGCGAGTAGGAGTAGTACTGCTTGCCGGGAGACTTGCCGTCCGGAAGCTTGACGCCGGCCAGGAAGGTCAACAGATTGGAGGTGTGTGCATCGGCATCGTAGGTATACGTGCCCTTGGTCAGATATTCGTGGTGTCCCACACCGCGCCACAGCGCGGGAGCACCGGGAACGCTTGCATATAGGGAATTGACAAGTGCGTAATATTCGGCATCGGCGGCATCTACCAGATCGCCAACGGCAACGATGCCCAGCGAGCCGGGGGAGTTTTGGGTCACGTCACGCAGCATGGCCACAAAGCGGTCGCTTGCTACGTCGCCCGAGCCGATATGCAGATCGGATACGACCTGAAATTCTGCCAGCACCTTACCCGTTTCGGGCAGGGTCACGGAGGGCAGATCAATACGGTAAGGGGTCAGGCACTCACCAAAGCGCTGGCTCTTGGTGTAGATCAGCACGGTTTTTGCCTGAGCGGGCACTGTATTTTGATCACCAATGGTTACCAGGATCATGTTACTTGTAACAGCCTGAGAATACAGCGGTGCGTAGCCCTCAAGGCGTTTTCCCTGTGCATCTCCCCAATAAACCGAGAGCGAGGTGACGTTGTGCTCGGCAGGCAGGTTGACGTAAAGTGCAGCGGCTGCATAGCCCATAGAGGGGTTGATCAAAACAAAAGAGGCGTCTGTCGGGGTGCACGTCTGAGTAAATTGCTCAGCCGTGGTCTCTTGCTCCGCAGTCGTGGTCTCTTGCTCCGCAGTCGTGTCGTCCTGCTCGGTGGCATAAGCCAACAGCACGGTGCTCCAGCTCAGCAGCATGCAGATGCACAAAAACAGCGTTAGAATTTTCTTCATAAAAATCTCCTTGGGATCAGTATCTTTGCCAGTGGTAAACGCCCTTTTCATCCTTTTTGTCGATATCTCTGAAAACGTAATAGATGGGCTTGGGGGTATCTGCGACGCTGTTTTCGGGTCTGCGGCGCCAAAGACCGAGATTGAGACCGAATTCCCCCTTGTTGTCACAGTGGGCGTGCAAAATAAAGCTGTCGATCTCGGGAATCTCCATCACCTTGCGATAGGCCTTGCCGTAGGCCATGGCCTGCAGGACCTCGCTGGTGGCTGTGTTGTGCGAGTTAAATCCCTGCTCCGAGAGAATGATGCGGCGGCGCTGATTGCCAAAGAGATATTCCTCGCGGTAAAGGAACTGCGCCAGCACTTCAAGGTTTTTGAAGGTGATGCGGTACGTGTCCTCGTCGGGCGTGGCGGTGGTGTCATTCCAGAAATCGGGGAAGTTCAGATTTTCGGGATAGGGGTGGTGCGCCACGTGCCAGCCGATCTGTCCCTCGGTGTGGCACAGACGGCACAGCTCCTGCAGCACGAATTTCGAGCCGTAGAAGCGGTTGGGGTTGGCGCTGAAGTTGGCACCGGTCCAGAAGTGGTCCAGCGAGATATAGGTGCGCGCCTCCGACCAGATCGAGGTGGAAACCTGCCAGCAAAGACGAAGCGAGGCGGTGTAGTCGTAAACGTATTGCTCCAAGGAGACCTCGCCCATGTTGCACCATTCAAAGCCGGAGTTGACCTCGTTGCCCACAATGTGTCCCACGGCACGGCCAAAGGGAGCGCCGGGCAGGGTGTAGCGGTCGGTCAGGAATGCAACCCAGGCCATATAGTAGCGCACGGCGCGCTCGTTATGCAAATTAAATGCCGAAATACGGCCGCCCTCGCAAAATCCGGGATGCTTGATGATCTCCCAGAGATCGTCCGGAGTTGCCACGCCGCCCCAGACGTGAGAATTGAGAAGAATATAGGTGATGATCACACCCGCGTCGGTCAGCTCGCGCACACGCGCATCGTTTTGCTCGACTACCTTTTTACGGAAATAAAAGGTCTCGCCGTCAAATTCGTAAGGGATGGTGTCACCCTCTACGGGCTCGCACCACAGAAAAGAGCCGAGGTTGACGTTGAGGGCTGCGTGTTTAACGCCAAGGTTAATGGCATCGTGCACCATGGTGACCTGCAGACCCTTTTTGCTCTCGGTCACGGGATAGGGCATCTCGCGCAAGGATGCTCCCATGTCCTCGGCATAGCAAGCGCCCTCGCAGGCGCCGTCCGCGGTGGCGGCGCGGTAGTAAAGGAATCTGCCGTCACAGCCGTTTTGCAAAAGGGGGAGCGTAAAGCCGCCGTCCATGGCAACGGCCGTCGCCTCGAAAACGGGGGTTTCGGTGCAAAAGGCACTGCGATAGGCCAGGATCTGCACCTTGCCATCGGTGTCGGTATCAAAACGGATGGTGTCGTCCTGTCTTACAATGCGTAAAATTTTCATAGTGCGGCCTCCCATGCGAAAAATTCTATCATCATTATATCAAATATCCGTCATAAAGGCAATAGGGGACAGCTAATTTACAATTTTTTGTGAACATTTTTTACAATTGTATCCAAAACTCAAAAAGTATGGTACAATGAAATCAGTACATGAAAGGAGGGTTTTCTATGAAGAAAGCCGTTTCCGTATTGCTTTTGAGCGTTCTGCTGCTTGGCGCGCTCGCGTCCTGCAACAGCACGGATACTCCCGATGCTTCCACGGATTCTGCCGAGCAGAGCACACCCGCACCCGAAACCGAGCAGACCACCCAAGCACCTGTCGTGCAGAATTTGACAGATCCCGTGTTTTCGGTCACGGGTGGCGTGTATGCAAAGGCACAGACCTTGGAGATCACTGCCCCCGAGGGGACGGAGCTGACCGTGCGATATACCACCGACGGCTCGGTGCCCACCAAGAAATCCGACAAGGCGAAGGACAGCATCCGCGTGCCCGGCAAGGGAGAGGCCTGCGTCATCCGCGCGGCCTGCTTTGATGCGGACGGCGAGATGGTCGGCCGTGTGATCACCCACAGCTACATCATCGGCGCGGAGTCTGCGGCGGCTCTGTATACTGTATCGCTGACGCTTGATCCCGATGATTTTGACGAGCTGTGCAACCGCTATACCGAAAAGTTGGAAATGCCTACGCATATCGAGATCGTCACGCCTGCGGGCGAGACCGTCATCTCGCAGGACGGCGGTATGAGGATATTTGGCGGCTCGTCGCGTGCGCTGGCGCAGAAATCCTTCAAGATCATTGCCCGCAAGACGGGATATTACGGTACCGATATTTACGAGGGAAAGGGCACGTTCCGCTATGCATTCTTTGAGGATCGCGTGGTACGCGACGGCAAGGATGCGGGCGAGGTGCTGGACAGATACGACAGTCTGATTCTGCGCAACGGCGGCAACGATTCGCTCCTGCACAATTCCTGCGACCCCTCCAAGGCCTCGCTGCTTCGCGACAATGCGGTCAATAATTTTGCCGCGCGCGTCACAACCTCGCTGGACTATGCATGCTCGGCGTTTGCGGTGGTGTATATCAACGGCGAGTATTACGGCATCCTTGACATGAAGGAAAATATGAACGAGGATTACGTCAAGCGCGTGTACGGCGTGGACGATAACGACGTGGTGGTGGTCAAGAGCGAGCTGGACACCTCACGCGGCGGCCGATTTGACGGCGATTGGTTCTATTACGACAGCGACAATGCCACCGAGCTGGCAGCATGGGAAAAGATATGCAACGACGTGGCAAAGGCTTATAAGAAGGGAAACGCCGCCTATTTTGAAACACTTAAAACGCTGGTGGATATGGACAGCCTGATGGAATACTACGCGCTGTATCTGTTCACCTCCAATCACGACTGGCCGCACAATAACGTCAAGCTGTGGCGTTATACCGGCGAGAAGACCGAGGGGATTGAAATCACCGACGGCAAGTGGAGATTTATGACCCGCGACAGCGATCTGGGACTTGGCAGATACGATTCGGCCAACGTCTGCCCCGAGCTGGATACCACTCCCGAGGTTGACAGCTTCTACCGCGCACTCGGCAATTTCCTTGACTATCATCCTTACTATTCATACAGCGGCGAGGAGCAGCTGTACCCCGATTCGCTGGGACTGCAATGCCTGCTGGCTTACTGTCTTGAGAACGATGCGTTCCGCGCCGATTTTGAGGCTGTGTGCCGCAAGATGGCGTCGGACGAGTCCTGCGCGATCCTTTTGGAGGAGCTGAGCGCGGGGGCTGTGGCCATCAAGCCCGAAATGGAGCGCCACTTAGAGCGTTGGGGCTGGGCGATCGGCAACGGCTATACCCTGAAAACCTGGCAAAAGGAATATTCCGCCATCAAAAAATACGTCAATGAACGCCCCGCGCAATTCATTGCTCACCTGGAGCGTGCGCTGGAGTTAGCAGGAGGTTAACATGATCACCTATGAACGGTATTTAGACAAGGTTTACGGCTGTTTCCTCGGCAAGACCGTTGCGGGCACCATGGGTGCACCCTTTGAGGGCATCAAAATGCCCCTGGAGCTGGAGTTCAAGCCCGAAATGATCAACACCATGCTGCCAAACGACGACCTGGATCTGCAGGTGCTGTGGTTTGACGCGGTCAAGAAATACGGCGCGGATTTCACCTCTTACGATCTGCTGAGAATTTTCTGCGAGAACTGCGACTATTCGCCCGGTGAATATGCCGTTATGCGCAAGAATTTCGCCAAGGGCATCTATCCCCCCGAGAGCGGCTGCTTCTGCAATGATTTTTACCTGCAGGGGATGGCTGTCCCATCCGAAGCGAGATCTGGGCATGTCTGTGTCCTGCTCAGCCCTCGCGTGCAGCGGATTTCGCCTCCCGCGACGGCGTATTGGATCATGACGGAGAGAGCGTATACGCCGAGAGATTCTTTGCGGCGCTGGAGTCGCTGGCTTTCTTTGAGGAGGACTTGGAATGTCTGATCCAATCCGCGCTTGGCGTCATCCCCGTCGATTGTAAGATCCGCGAGCTGATCATGGACACCATTGGCTGGTGCGAGAAGTACGACGACGTCAAGACCGTGCTCAAATATATCCTGCACAAGTACGGCCATCCCGACTGCACCAATCTGTTCCAGAACATCGGCATTACGTTGACTGTGCTGATCAAGGATGATCTGGATCTGATCAAGACCTCGATGGATGCACTCAACTGCGGCTTTGATACCGACTGCACCTGTGCCACGGCCGGTGCGGTGATCGGCGTCATCCGCGGGGCGAAGTCGCTGATCGGGGAGTATGACCTTGATGACGTCAAGTACGTGCTTGGCGTGCGCTCGCCCGATCATACCGACAGCGTATACGATCTGTCGGTTGAGATCGCCGAGCTGGGCGCATATCTCTCGCCCGATATGGTAGAGGGTGCACCCGAGGTTGCATTTGAATTCGAGGCGCGTGATCCGCTGGCCTTTGCGGTGGAATATCCGGACGGCCCGGATATCGCATTCGGACAGAGAACGCGCGTCAATCTGCTTGTGACCAACACTACGGACAAGCCCGTGGCAACAGAGCTTTGCGTCAAGGGAGCGGCGCCGGGCGCATTTGGCGTGGTCAGCATGCATCCCGTGTCTCTTGAGCCGGGACAGACCG
>JAZULL010000072.1:0-22123 GCA_045603085.1 Eubacteriales bacterium
CTTCAATATCACGATTGCGATAGCAATCATATCACTCCGACGAAGTCGGAATATCACTTACAAAACAGAAAAAAGAGAGAGTTAACTTTGAAGTTGCTCTCTCTTTATCTTATTTTACCGCTAATTGTGCAGCCTTATCGGGATGTCATTTTTTTGTATTTTCACTTGATCAGATGTCTCTTGATCTTCTTGGACGTGGTCTTTTCAAACTCGGTCTTGCGAAGCTCGATACGCTGGATCTGCTTGAAGCTGGGCAGATCACGGTTGATGGCGCGGATAGATGCCAGAATGGTGGCCTTGACGTTTTCGTCCGAGCTGTCCTTTTGGAACTTATCATAATTGGGATAAATGACCGCCACCAGCGAGGTAGGGGTGTTTTCATCCGGCTTTCTGCCAACCACGACACACTCTGCAACCGTGTCCAGCGCGCCCAGATATTCCTCAATCTCCTCGGGGAAAACGTTCTTGCCATTATCCAGTACGATGACAGATTTGCATCTGCCGGTGATATAATAGTAGCCCTGCTCATCGCGGTAACCGACGTCACCGGTGCGGAACCAGCCGTCCTCGGTGAATACAGCGGCATTGGCCCCGGGGTTCTGATAGTAGCCCAACATGACGTTTGCACCCTTGACCTGAATCTCACCCTCAAGATACCCTTTATCGTTCTTGCCATAGCCTGCGGTATCCAGACGCAGATTGCAACAGGAAACCGGCTTGCCGATCGCGCCGGGCTTGGGAGCAAAGAAGGGATTGAGTGTGGTCAGCGGAGAGCACTCGGTAATGCCGCAGCCCTCGTAGACCGTGATGCCAAAGCTGTCAAAGGTCTTGATCAGCGCAGGATTGAGCTTAGCACCGCCGCAGATAATGACGCGCAGGTTGCCGCCAAACGCATTGTGTACGTCGGCAAACAGCTTGCGGCGCGCGTCCACACCCGTCTTACGGAGTGCATCCGACGCCTTCATGGCAGAGCGCAGCGTCTTGGCCTTTCCCTTTTTCTCGGCCTCTGCCCAAACCTTTTTCTCCATGGTGTCAAGGAACAGCGGTACCAGCGTCATCACGGTGGGCCGGAAGCGGTTCATATTCTTGACAACGTGACGCAGCTTGTCGTTGATGCAGATGGTGATACCCAGCAGCATCTCGGCCTGCAGACACATCAGCTCGTAAGTGTGGTGCACGGGCAGGACGCTCAGTGAAACGTCATCGGGCGTCAGATTGATATACTGCATGGCGGCGTTGACCGTGGAATAAATATTCTGCTGGCTGAGCATAACGCACTTGGAGCTGCCGGTCGTACCCGAGGTGAACAGCATCTCTGCCATTTTGGAGCGGTCGGCAATGCGGTGGAAGGACCAGCCGCCGCGCACGCTTGCAGCACCCATACGAAGCACCTTTTCATAGCTGGTGACCTTGGCGTGGTCGCCGCGCTCGGCGACCATGGGAATGTAATGCTTAAGCGTAGGGTGATTATCCATTGCGGCATCAAACTTGCCGTTGAAGGATTCGCCGTAGATCACAGCCTCGGCATCAACAGATGCGATAAACTGCTCGATCTGCGACTGTGCGACCTCCTTATCCATGGGAATGATCACGCTGTCCATAGCAAGAACCGCCAGATAAGCGGTCAACCAGATGGGACTGTTCTCACCGATCAGGGCAATTCTCTTGCCCGCAAGACCCAGCGCGTCCAGGCCTGCGGCCATATCCATAATATTATCGCAGAAGGTCTTATAGGTCATTTCCTTGACCTTTGTGCCTTCAATATAGCGCAAAGCGACTTTATCGCCATGTGCACGCATGGCGGCATACAGATCGGTTGCATCCCAGATCTGCGGGCAATAGGTGCTGGCGGCTTGTGCGGTCATATTCTTTTTCATTTCACATACCTCTCTTTCAAAATATGCACGTTACTATCCATTATACTCCATTTTATGACATCTACATTATACGGATGCACTCCCCTTTTGTCAAGGCAAAGATAAATTTGTTCACAATTCCTGCCATATAATGTTACATTTGTCACAATTATACAGAGTGCGGGACATATCTTATTAAATAGTATGATAGCATTTCCCTGTTTCATTATTTTTTCGCAATTGTTGAGATTTTGTTACCGGTAGTTCCTTGTAATTTTGCCGTTGACATGATATAATGAAATTACAACACCGTACAAATGACACAGGAGGTATTTTATGAAGCTTGTAAAACTACTGGCTTATATGCTGTGCGGCACACTGCTGCTCGGCTTTACGGCCTGCACAACTCCCCCTACCCCCGAAGCTCCCACTACCGAGCAGGATTCGGAGCAACCCACCACCTCGCCCGATCCTGTCGATCCCGAAGTTCCCGTCGATCCGCCCAAGGATGCCATCGAGTCAGTCAAGGAGGAGCTTGAAGCCATCAGACAAGGCATTGGCGCAACCGGCGATGCCGTCCTTTACGTCAAGGACTTCGGTGCGGTTGGCGACGGTGTGACCGATGACGGCGAAGCCATCTTCAATGCGGTGAACGCCGCAGTGGAGGCCAAGGCAACGCTGATGTTCGAGCAAGATAAAACCTACTACGTCGCATCCGTACCCGGTGGCAGAACCACCCCCTTTACACTCAGCAGTGCGCACGACGTCACCTTCGAGGGCAACAATGCAACGCTGCTGGTCGCTCCCGAGATCAGATATATCAATATGTCGGGCTGCGGCAACGTGAAATTCTCCAATCTGCATTTCGACTACGCCGTCTCTCCTTATCTGGTTGGTACGGTCACCGCAGTCGATGGGCTGGACGTCACCTACAGCCTTGACCAAAACCCTTACTGCGATAACTACAATTTCGCAGGGGTAAACGGATTCTCGATCATGTATAACGACGGCACGCAGCAGCGTCCTCACATGTTTATGGGCAACTGCGTCAAGACGGCTGACAAGGAGATCAAGGTCACCTATCAGTCCAGCCATCACTACAATGTTGGAAACGTGGTATACGTACCCAACCCCGGCGTGGGACATGCATACAGCGAGGTATTCTACGTGAGCGGATCGGATCAGCCGATTCTGTTTGAAAACGTCGGCGTACATGCCGCTTCCAGCTTTGTCTGGGCCATCAAGGGCAACAATGCGCACCTGTTCTTCGAAAATGTGGATCTTGTACCCGCCGAAGGTAATGACAGAGAGATCAAAATGGTGGCATGGCGCGATGGCTACCATTGCAAGGACAACACCTACGGTCTGCATTGGAACAACTGCGAGGCCGGCGTGCTGTTTGACGACGTATTCAATATCGCCGCCACGCTCGGCACGGTAACCGCCGTGGATTCCAACACCACCTTTACCGTCAAAAACCGCGAGGTACCGGCCGCCGCATTCGTATGCAAGCCCGGCGACACCGTGGACATCTACGACCTGAGCACGGGTATTTACAAGGGCAGTGGCCGCGTGCGCTCGGTCATCAGCAACGCAGACGGCTCGCGCACCATTTCCCTGTATTACGGGCAGACCACTGACGGCGTAAACGAGGGCTGTGTGGTTGCCAACCGCGATACCGGCGCGCCCGGCTCGACCATTACCAACTGCCACTTTACCGGCACCTTCCGCTTCTTGCGCAGTCTGTACGTGGAAAATACGGTCTTTGACATGCTGATCACCTGGATGATGGTGGAAGGCTCTGTGGAAGGTCCCATGCCCGGCAACGTGGACTACGTTAACTGCACCTTCAACGGCGGCGAAGTTCAGATCGACGCCTATAACCGCAACACCGCCAAGCGCATGCGCGAGATCGGCAAGCAGATCAAGGATATCGGATTCTGGGGCTGTACCTTCAACAACAGCAAGGTATTCACAAAAACCAATGCCGAATATACGATTTCGGATACGTATACAACCGAGGATCTGTTCACGGTCAAGAACGGTGCCGTAACCGATCCGCAGGTCATTTCCCCCACCGAAAGCGATCTTTCCATAGGCGTGACCTACGACTGGACTCTGTTCACCATGCCTATGACCGGCGACCTGGCTTCGATCACACCGCTTTCTGCACTTGAAGACTCCCTGGCTGCCGTGCTTGACGCAGACTTCGTGGGAGAGAGCGTGCTGACTTTGCAGGCTGCCGCAAATCAGAAGCTGTACTTTGACGGTCTGAGCGCCTCGGCACTTCCCTCTCTGTATCAAAAGGGTAACAGCCACATCATCAAGCTGACCTACTATACCGCTACCCCCGTCAAGGCCAAGCTGGTCATGGACGATCAGGTACTCTCCGACAATCTGTTTGAAACGACCGGCGCGCTGACCACCGTCACGTTGCTGCTCAAGGCAACCGGCGCGGGCAAGGTCGCCTACATCGAGTTTGAGGGCGAGGGCACGGTCTACCTTGGCGAGCTGAACATCGCAGCATTTGTCAATGCCAATCCCTCGGTCAGTCAGCTGGAAAGCGGCCATACCTTTGTCTGGGACGACGAGGTCGTGATCAAGGGCGGTCAGGCCATCAAGGTCTCCGATATCACAAACGAGGCCGCCAAGCAGGCGATCGCGGGCGCACCCGATAAGTTCGGCAGCACCGTGCTGCATCTGGACGGTGACATGGGCGTCTTCACGGGACTGACCAAAAAGACCTATTTCACGGCAGGTGTCACCTACCACATCAGCATCGATGCCTATATTGCTTCCCCCATTTCGGACGGCTCGACCATGTATCTGCTTGCCATGGACAGCACCCCGGGCAACCGCGTGCTCAAGGAAGGCATTTTCAAGGGTGAGGGCATGTATCACTTTGAAATGGATTGGCAGGTAGGCGCGACGGGCGAAAAAGAGCTCAAGTTCTTTATCAACAACACTCCCGCATCCTATGCCGACATCTACGTTGGTAATTTCACCATCACCAAGTTGCCCGGTATGACTCCCAACAAGACCGTCACTCCCGAAAACATGACGCAGGTCACCAAGGAGCAGCTTGAGGCAGGCTTTACCTTTGATTTTGCAAACGGCGTGTTCCTGGAAACCAGCAAGAACACATACGTAGACGCCTCTTGTCTGAATGCTCACACCGCCGAGACGCTGGCAAAGGCAGGCTTTGGACAGTACGCTTATTACTTTGCCGAGAACTTCCATTCTGTCGGACTTGATAATCCCGTTTACGGCGGCAACAAATACACCGTTACCATGAAGGTGTACGATTGCAAGGGCAACCTGGACGACAATACGCGAGGCGCATTCGTTCTGCTCAACATGACCGGTGGCGTCCAGAACAGCGCCGAATGTAACTATAAGATCACCGCAGATCCCGAGGTTCCCGGTCTCTACACCCTCACCTTTACCGATCACGTTCCCGCCGGCACCGACGATCTGTTGTTCTATCAGATCGAGCCTTGCGAATTCTATATCGCATCGATCACAGTCAAAATCGGATAATAATGCCAAGTCCCTTGCGGCAAAACGCCGCGAGGGACTCTTTTTATATTGACATTCCGGCGGTTTTGTGTTATACTGATATTTGTAGTAGTATATCTTTATGTATATACGGAGGTAAAACACATGAAAATGACAAATAAGTGGATCATTGCCGTTCTGCTGATCGCGCTGGTCGGCACACTTCTGATCGGCTGTGACAACACCAAGAACCCCAACCCCGGCCCGGGCAGTACCAACAATCCCACGGGTGAGCAGACCACCGCCCAGCCCGACGACAAGCCCCTGGATGAATATGGCAATTATTCCCGTGTTGAAGACGTAAAAACACTTGAGCAGTTGTTTGCCGCTGCGCTTGAAGAAAGCTCCTCCTCCTTTGGTCAGGGCTCCTCCTACTCCGACGAAAAGATCGCCAACGTTTACCAGATCACCGACTATATTGCAAACTATAAGCAGTACGTCGAGGAATACGGTGTGCAGGATCAGCTGGACAAGATCTACAACGAGACCGGTTTCACCTTGGATATGGGGTTTGCCGCACACATGATGCAGCATTATCTCGACGCGACCGGCGAGGCCTACGACTTCACCGACTCCATGGCTGATCTTCTGCTCTCCACCAAGATCAAGGGTGCACAGTCCACCACCATCAGCGCGGCTATGGTCGCAGCTGAAAATCTGGTCAAGGATGGCGAGAGCGGCGTCAGCGTTAACCAGAAGGCTTATATCAAATTCACCAGCCTCAAGCCCTCGGACGGCCCTGCTTACTATGCACTTGGCAACTTCTCGGCTATGGCTGACCTCTCCGACGTTCAGAGAAACGGCGATAACTTCTCCGCAACCGTCACCTTCCGCATCGTAGACTTCTACGACTGGAGTGCTCACGACAAGGAGCCCCTGTTTACAAGTGCGCTGAGCGAGCTGGATGACACCTATCGCACTCTGCTGAGCGAAATGGTTGACATGCCCACGCTGGAGGGCTTCTGCCAGGCTGATATGGCAGCACTGCACCACGAGGGCTTTGCACAGAGCTACGTTTCCAGCGGCACTGTGACCTACACCGTAACCTGGACCGCAGGCCAGAGCTTTGACGAGGCCACAGTTACGGCTGTCAACGACTGATAGTTTCCCCCCTCCCCCAAAAATACATACAGGAGATCAAATATGAAACCTCGCATCCTTGCGCTGATTCTGACAGCTCTTTTATTGCTTCCCTGCCTGTGCGCTTGCGCCAACCAAGGGAACGAAAAAGAGACCCTGCCCAATGAGGAAGGATCCACCGAATACGATCCCTTTGCCGAAATGGACTTTGGCGGAAAGGAATTCTGGATCTACACCAGCGTCAACGCCGCATCGACCGGCATGGGCAACTCCAACTTCATGATCGAGGGCGAAGAAACCGACTCGACCGATAACGTTGCCTCCTCGGTTCACAAGAGAAATCTTGAGGTAGAAGAAATGCTGGGGGTCGACATGCAGTACGTGCACGCTGACCTTGACTACACCCGCGTTTCGGATGACATCAAGCGTTACGTTACCGCAGGCTCGGACGAATTCGACCTGATCATCAACGACCTTTATCCCCTGGCGGGCCTTAGCATCAACGGCTACTTTGTCAATACTCTTGACTCCGATTATCACTTCGATTTCAGCCAGAATTATTGGTACTCCGATTACATGACCAACGTCAGCTTTGTAGAGGGCTATCAGTTCCTGCTGGCAGGCGACTACTTTGCCGACATCATCCGCTCGGCACACTGCCTGTTCTACAACAAGCACATGTACGAGGACAAATACGGCAATCCCGACGAGCTTTACCAGACCGTTCTGAACTACGAATGGACCCAGGCCAAAATGCTGGAGATCATCTCCGAGAACTATGCCGATCTCAACGGTAACGGCAAGGCTGACGAGGAAGACCAGTACGGTTACACCATCTGTGATATCTGGGGCTGCTCGATCCCGCTGATCACCTCGGGTGGCTGTAATTACATGACCCGCGATGAGGAGACCGGCTACCCCATCATCACCATTAACAACGAGCGCACCTACACGCTGACCGAGAGCATCTACAATTTGATGTACAGCAAGGGCACAGGCACGTTTCTCGAGAGTGCGCTGCTGGATGCGTTTGTCAATGATCAATCTTTGATCGTTGGCTATCAAAGACTTGGCTCGCTGGAAAACATGCGCCACATGGAGCATGACGCGGGTGTCATTCCCTACCCCATGCTGCTGGCTTCGGATAAGCAGTACACCACCTCCTCGCACGACACCACTGAGGTGGGCGTCATCCTGACCACCGCCATCAACGATATGGACTTTATCAGCGCCGTGCTTGAGGTGCTGTGCCGCGAGACCGGCAAGACGGTCATGCCGCAGTACTACGAGGTTTCTCTTAAGATCAAGTACTCCGATGACCCGCAGGCGGGTGCCATGATCGACATTATCCACGATAACTTCCGTAACGTTTTCGAGCTTGCATACGACAACACACTCGGCGAGCCCATCAAAACCGTGATCTACGGCACCATCGCAGCCAAGTCCTTCAACGTTGCATCCAAGCTGGCCAAGAGCGAGAAGAACTGCACCAAGCAACTGAACAAGCTGATCGCACAGTTTGAAAAGGACGTCATGGATTAATCAAAACACAAAAAAAGAACCTCTTGAAAGAGGTTCTTTTTTGTGTTTACTCCGCATTTGCCGGATTGTACGGCACGTAGATCTTAAAGACCGTGACCATTCCATGCTGTCCACCGAAAAGCTGTTGCCGATGCACAGGATCTTGAGCAGGCCGTCCTCTTCCCAGCCGGGTCACAGATCCGCCGCGGGAGTTTCGGTAGTGGGTTCTTCGGTTTCTGTTCCGGTCGGGATCTCGGTGGGAGCTTCCGTAGATTCGGTGGTCTGTTCGGGGAGCTCGGGCGTGGTATTGCATGCGCATACCGAGCCCATCAGAATCGCGCACAGCAAAAGCGGCACAGCGCGGAGCATACGTTTTTCAACATGCGTCCCCCTTACTTAATAGAAACGCACTTGCGGCTCATAAAAGCTTGAGTCGCAAGTGCATTTAAGTCAAAAATTACTGTGCTGCATCCACGATTGCGGTGAACTTAGCGGCAACCAGAGATGCGCCGCCGATCAAGCCGCCGTCAACGTGCTCCTTAGCGAGCAGCTCTGCAGCGTTCTTTTCGTTCATGGAGCCACCGTACTGAATGGTGGTAGCCTCTGCAACCTCTGCGCCGTAGATCTCAGCCAGAACCTCACGGATCTGTCCGCAGGTCTCGTCAGCCTGCTCGGGGGTAGCGGTCAGGCCGGTACCGATGGCCCAGACGGGCTCGTAAGCGATGATGACGTTTGCCATCTGCTCAGCGGTAACACCTGCCAGATCCAGCTTGGTCTGCATGGAAACGACCTCACGGGTAATGCCGGAAAGTCTCTCCTCCTTGACCTCGCCAAGGCAAAGAATGACCTTCATGCCTGCCTCCAGCGCTGCCTTGGTACGAGCGTTAACGGTAGCGTCGGTCTCGCCAAAGTACTGTCTTCTCTCGGAGTGGCCGATGATAACGTACTCAACGCCGATAGCGGTCAGCATTTCTGCGGAAACCTCACCGGTGTAAGCGCCGGACTTTGCAAAGTGTACGTTCTCAGCACCGATCTTGATGTTAGAGCCTGCAGCAGCCTTCTGAGCTGCATCGATGGTAACGTAGGGAGCGCAGAAAATGATATCGCAGTTGTCCTTACCTGCCACCATGGGCTTGATCTCTTCGATAAAAGCGGTTGCCTGCGCGGGAGTGAAGTTCATCTTCCAGTTGCCCGCGATTACGGTTCTTCTGTTAGCCATTTCTCAAAATCCTCCCAAAATTATTCCTTGTCAGCAAGGCAAGCGATGCCGGGAAGCTCCAGACCCTCAAGGAACTCAAGGGATGCACCGCCACCGGTGGAAATGTGGGTGATCTTATCAGCATAGCCGAGCTGCTCGCAAGCTGCTGCGCTGTCGCCACCGCCAACGATGGTGGTAGCCTCGGAAGCTGCCAGAGCTTCTGCTACTGCAATGGTACCCTTTGCAAGGGTGGGGTTCTCAAATACGCCCATAGGACCGTTCCAAACAACAGTCTTAGCGTTCTTAACAGCCTCTGCATACAGCTCCATGGTCTTGGGGCCGATGTCAACGCCTTCTCTCTCTGCGGGGATCTTGTCAGCGTCGTAGATCTCAACGTCAACGGGAGCGTCGATGGGGTTGGGGAATTCTGCAATGGTGGTAACGTCGATGGGCAGCAGCAGCTTTACGCCGTTAGCCTCAGCCTTAGCCATCATATCGCGGCAGTAGTCGATCTTGCTCTCATCCAAGAGAGACTTACCAACGCCGTAGCCCTTGGCAGCCTGGTAGGTGTAAGCCATACCGCCGCCGATGATCAGGGTGTCAACCTTGGTCAGCAGATTGTTGATAACGTTGAGCTTATCGGAAACCTTAGCGCCGCCCAGGATTGCAACGAAGGGACGCTCGGGGTTAGCCAGAGCCTTACCCATAACGGAAATTTCCTTCTGGATCAGGTAGCCGCAAACTGCGGGCAGACCTGCATGCTGAGCAACACCTGCAGTGGAGGCGTGTGCACGGTGTGCGGTACCGAATGCATCGTTTACGAAGATCTCGGCAAAGCTTGCAAGCTGCTTTGCGAATTCGGGATCGTTCTTCTCTTCCTTCTTGGTGAAACGGGTGTTCTGCAGCAGAACGATGTCGCCGGGCTTCATAGCGGCAACCTTAGCCTGTGCATCGGGGCCAACGGTATCCTCTGCGAATACCACGCCACCGCCCAGCAGCTCGTTCAGCTTATCGGCTACAACCTGCAGGGAGAACTTCTTAACGTCGCCCTTTGCCTTCTCAAGAGCAGCGGCGGTAGCAGCTTCTCTCTCAGCCTCGGGCAGCTTCTCGATCTTGGCGATCTCCTTCTTGTCCAGCTTGAGCTCCTTGTCAAACACGTTGTGGGGCTTGCCCATGTGAGAGCAAAGGATAACCATAGCGCCCTGAGCCTTGAGGTACTTGATGGTGGGCAGAGCTTCTACGATTCTCTTCTCGGAGGTGATCACACCGTCCTTAACGGGTACGTTGAAGTCGCAACGGACCAGGCATTTCTTACCGGCAACGTTAATGTCTTCAATATTCTTCTTGTTGTAAGTCATGGATTTGTTCCACCTTTCACAATTAATTTTTTCCACCTAATATCATATCACATTCTCTCCCGTTTTGCAAGAGAATTTGCATAAAAATAGAAAAATCGGCAAAAACATAAGACAGGGTGCTCTCGCACCCTGTCCGTTTGTGTAATATGGTATTATTCGGTTTCGAGTTCAACAACAACCAAAGAGAACTTACCGATCTTCTTCTTGTTCTGCTTGCCGTTGATCCAAGAGGTGATGTTGTACTTAGCGATCTCTTCGAGAACGTAATCGTCCTTGATAACGCTATCCATCCAGACGCCAACGCCCTCGCCCTCATCCTTACCGTCGCACACCAGGATCAGGAAGGTGCCGGAGCCGATAGCGCCCTCTTCAAAGTAGGAAACCAGACTGCTGTTGTCGGGGAAGTCAACGAACTCCTCAGCAAAGAGAGGCTCTGCCGCAACGGTGGTGTCAAAGTCGGTGTCCCAAGCGAATACCTTGAGGGTCAGAGAACCCAGGTCGTCACTGTAGCTGGGGCAGGAAACACTTGCCTCGGAGAGGTAGCCGCCCTCGGGAATGGTGATGCAGATACCAACGCCCTTGTGATTTTCATCAATAGGCTGAGGAGACTGAGCCTTATCTTCCCAAACGTCGATGTAAACGTCAACCAGCTCGGGCTCACCGTTGTCCTCGGTGGTCTCTTCGGTGGTGGGTTCCTCGGTAGGAGCTTCGGTGGGCTCTTCAGTAGTGGGGGCAGGCGTGGGCTGCTCGGGTTCGGACCCGTCATCACAAGCCACAAATACGCAAGCCATCATCATGGCTGCAAGAAGGAATGCAAGAATTCTTTTCATGGATAAAAACTCCTTTCAGAATAATCTGTACTGTCATTATAGCAGATAATCCCACGTTCTGCAAGGGGTTTGACGATTTTTTTGACATTTTTGCGTCGGATACTTGACAAAATCCAAAAGAGAGCGTACAATATATGCGAACAACCGCATAAAAAATCAGGGGTGCTGACGGCAACAGACCAACGGCTGAGATACGCAGATGCGTGAACCCTTAACCTGATACGGATAATACCGGCGTAGGAAGATTTGCATGATATGAGATAGAATCCTCAACCGCACGGAGATTTTTCGTGCGGTTGAATTTTTATCTTCAAGGAGGAGGACTTATGAAGACCTCACAAAAAACACAGCGGTTGGCCGTCAGCGCGATCATGCTGGCAACAGCAACCGTGCTCGCAATGATCTGCGAAGCAATTCCCTTTTTGCACCTGCCCTTTGGCGGCGGCTTTACCATTGCCAGCATGCTACCTATCGTGCTGGTCGCTTACATGTATGGCACAAAGTGGGGGCTTCTCTGCTCACTCACCTACTCAGCCATTCAGATCCTGCTTGCCCTGATTTTCGGCTCGGCATCCGCTCTGCGCGGATATTTCATCCCAAACGATGAGAATTTTATGGGATTTGGCATTGCGATCGGTATTGTGGTGATGGATTATATCGTGGCTTATACCGTGCTGGGTCTGGGTGGCGTTTTCCGCAACAAGCTGCCTAAGGTTCCCGCCATTGTGCTGGGTGTCATTCTCGCGCTTGGTCTGCGCTATCTTGTCCACATCGTTTCCGGTTACGCATTCTTCGGCATGTGGGCAGAGTGGTTCTTTGGCGAGGAGGGCTTTGCGCTGGGCAACTGGGTGCTGACGAAATTTTCGGGTCAGCTGCTCTCTCTGCTCTATTCGGTTGTTTACAACGGCCTTTATATGATCCCTGAGATCGTCATTACCGCCGTCTGCGCATCGGGCGTCGCGTTTATTCCGCAGATCAAAAAATACGACGTCACCGCTTGACTTTTCAACTCTCTTGTGCTATAATCGCACTTGCAGCTTTGCTAAACGGCCGCGCCGTATGTTGCCGAAAGGTATTACGGTGAGGAAAGTCCGGGCTTTACAGGGCAAGGGTAGCTGATAACGTCAGCCGCGGGTAACCGCCGGGAAAGTGCAACAGAAATAAACCGCCGCGTATGCGGTAAGGATGGAAAGGCGAGGTAAGAGCTCACCCACTCCTATGGTAACATAGGTTTGCTGTAAACCCTACCCAAAGCAACACCGTTTGGGGCATGTCTGCCCGACAGCCGCAAGGACCCAATGGGTGGCATGAGCGTTTTCGCTCGGAGCTTGTTGGTGACAGCAAGCAAAGATAGATGGCCGTTCTCGACAGAACCCGGCTTACAGGCAAAACTGCAAAAAGCACCGATGCGCGCGCATCGGTGCTTTTTTGAGGTTTTGCCTGTAACTCTGTTCGCCCGAAGCGAACAGAATACCACTCGGCGTCAGCTGAATACCACTTTTGCGTAGCAAAAATATCACTCTTGCGAAGTAAGAATATCAATCTTAGTTATATTCGCCTGCGGCGAGTGATATTGCGCGAAAAGCCGCGCAGTGATATTCACCTACGGTGAGTGATATTCGCTGCGCGAGTTGTGTGTGTTTCACAAAAATAACATTTTTCTACAACGCCGCTTGAAAGCGGCATTGTTTTGTGATATAATAGAAACACACACACCAAGGAGCACCCCCATGAAAGAATTCCACATCGGTACACAGATATATTTCGGAGAATCGGCACTGGACAGACTGGAGCAGATCAGATTTGATCGCGTGGTCATTCTTGCCGACCCCTTTGTCGTGACCTCGGGGCTGATCCGGCACGTGACAAAGCGTCTGGACCGCGCGGGCGTGTGCTATTCCCTGTTTACCGACATCGTCCCCGATCCCCCCGTGGACAAGGTGATCGCAGGTGTGGCTGAGGTGCTCAAGGGGCAATACCCTTGCATGATCGCCATTGGCGGCGGCTCGGCAATCGATACCGCCAAGGCGGTTCGCAAATTCGCAGGCCAGATCCAACCCGGCTACGTGCCCCGTCTCATCGCCATTCCCACCACCTCTGGTACGGGTAGCGAGGTGACCTCGTTTGCCGTGATCTCCAACCCCACCGAGGGCAAGAAATATCCGCTATGCTCCGAGGACATGATGCCCGAGGAAGCAATACTGGACGAGGTGCTGGTCAAATCCGTACCCGCCGCCATCACGGCAGACACCGGTATGGACGTTATGACCCACGCCATCGAGGCCTACGTCAGTACCAATAACAATGAATTTTCGGGCGCACTTGCCGAAAAATCGGTTGAGATCTGCGGTCAGTTCCTCATTCGCTCCTGGGCCGATAACAACGACTCGCATGCCCGCCGCAAGATGCACATCGCTGCATGTCTATCCGGAATAGCGTTCAATTCCGCTTCTTTGGGTCTTGTGCACGGTATGGCGCACCAGCTTGGCGCACATCTGCACATTCCGCACGGCAGAAGCTGCTCGCTCCTGCTCCCCTCGCTGATCGAATACAACAGCGGCATTACCACCTCCTCGCGCTCGCAGGCCGAATATCCCCCTTGCGTCCGCAAATACTGCAACGTGGCGCGAATTCTTGGCGTCAGCAATTTCAACGAGATCACCACGGTGCGCGCGCTGATCAGCTACGTGCACTTCCTCTCGCAGGAGATGCACATGCCCGCCCGCGTAAGCGAAGCCACCAACATCTCGCACGAGGAATATCTTGCGCTGATCGAGACCATGGCAGACGGCGCATTGGCCGACAGCTGCACCGCAACCAACCCGCGCGTGCCCACCAAGCAGGAGATCATGGAGATATATAAGAATATATGGTAAATTATATAAAGAAATCGGCACGGAGTTCCGTGCCGACTTCTTTATTCACTCGCCGCAGGCGAATATCACTGCCGTAGGCAATATCACTTGGACAAAGTCCAAATATCACTCGCCAAAGGCGAATAGAACCGACTTGATGCGGGTGGCATCAAGTCTCACTGCCGCCCCATTCGACGACACAGAAACCCTTTCTTTCAAAAGGCTCAAAGGTCTGCGGCTCGATCAGGACCGCCTCATCCAGAGCCTTGAACGCCATGAACACGCGCAACAGGCTATCGGGCGCGGGGTTGATCTCCAGCGCGGCGGAATCGGTGTAGGCTGTGGTCTGGAAGCTGATCAGATTGTACGGATTGTTCTGCATTCTGGGCAGCCAATAAATGATAAACTCATTGGCTTCGCGGGCATTCAGCCCCTGCTCTGCCAGCGCCCACTCAAGGAACGCGGCGGTGTCCTCGCCTGCAACACAAAAGCCCTTGGAGAAATCGTACTCGGTGTTACTCTGTCCTTCCCAGAACAGGCAATAGTATTCCTTACCGTCCGGGAACACCAGTGTGCCGTCGGGATAGGCGACAAAATTCTGCCAGCCCTGCGCGCCGTGCGCGGGATAGGTGAAGGTCAGCTCACCGTCAAAGATCACGCGCAGATCGCACTCGGTGGGGGCTTCGGGATAGAGATAGATGACAGGCTTTTCGGGAACGGCATACCAATCGTCGGTCGTGCCCTCGACTGTGCCGGTGCAATCGTCACAACTTGCCGTGGTGTCGGGATACTCAATGGGCGGGTCGGTCTTTGGGTATTCTGTCTGCGGCGGCAGAATATCGTGGACGGTGCTCTCATCGGTATAGAACGGATAATCCAGCGGATGATCGGGATTGAGGCTGGGGTCGCCCTCCGCGCATGCGGCAAAGCATGCAAGACACAAAAACATGACGAAAATAAAACTTAGTTTTTTCATAGTATACCTCCTTTGTTGTGGTGGCTTCTACCTATATAGACGAAACAAATTTCAAAAAGTTCCCCAAAAAGCAGAAAAAGTTGCTTTAAGAAGCAACTTTTTTTGCTGTGGCAATTATCTTGACCAGCATGACGATCAACAAAATGATATACGAGGCGACGGTAAAGCCGAGAATGTAGATAAACAGACACCAAGGATACGGCACAATCCCCTGCACGGTGGAATAGACCGGCAAAGACGGCGCACAATGGCGGCTGACAAAGAACATATTGAAGGTCTCATCCGGCACGATGCCCACAACGTAGGCCAGCTCGTTGAGCCCCACGGCCACACCCACGGCAACGGCAAACACCGCCATTCCCTTCAGAATGGTCTTGTGCTCGATCTTAACAGCGCCGGTGTAAAACAAAAATACGCCGATAACGATCATGGAAGCATGACATATCATACTCTGTATATTGATCCACACACTTCCCGTAAACACGTCGCCGGGATAGATCATGACGCATACGCCTGCGAACACGGCGAAGGTGGCAAGGAAGCTATACAGCACGTTTTGGAATTTCCCGCGCGTCAGACCCGCCAGCACACCCACGTACATGGGAACCGAGCAAAACTGCCACGGGAAGATATACCATTGATAATCAAAATGAAGCTGCCCGTCATACGAGACGTTATACCGGATCTGCTTGAAAATCTCCAGCGCGATCACGATCAGCGCGGCAGTCAGCACCACGCGCGAGATGCTCCTGATCTTCCCGCGCTTATAAAGCAGACACAGCAGCACCGCGACCTCGACGGTCAGAATCAACCAGAGAATATGGAAAAACCCGAACACTCCGGGGGTGGGCATATCCAGATGTATTACGTTGAATACCCGCTCCAAAACGTCCATGTCGTACCTCTCTTTTGCGGTTTTTTCCATTGTAGCATGCGGTGCATCAAAATGCAAGTTTGCAGGTCAATTCTTCATAATTATTAATATTCCGCGACTTTGGTCACATTTCGCATCATGTTTATTTACATATTTTTCACACTCCACGAGATAAAATGCAAAATTCGGCAAAAAAACTATTGACAACATCAGGTCTCGATGCTATAATAAGTGTGGATCGAAAAGATCCTCACGTAAAGGCAAAACCTGTGAAAGCAGGTGACGCAAAACTAAAGGGCCTAAAGGTTATACCCCTATGGCAGCCAGTTGCCGTTTTAAATTGAGTTTCAAACTCTTCGCGTGGGCTACGTGCCCTCGCCCAGCCAAGGAATTCAAGCTAAGATGGTGCAACCGGAGACGAAAGGTATCCGGTTGTTTTGTTTTTACGGGAAAAACGAATGAAAAGGAGAGATTCCCATGAAAGCCACCAAGAAAATCGCGCTGTTTCTTGCTGTTTTGACCATCATGGCTGTGCTTGCAATGCCTCTGACCGCTTCTGCGGCAGATGTTGAACGCACCGCTACCCAGAAGGAAATCTTTACTCTGACTGTGATGGTAGAAGCTGCAAACCTGACCATCGAGGGATTGGTTAAGGTCGCTCAGCTGACCCCCTACAACGACGTACCTTATCTGCTGTACGCTGTTGATTGCATCGTCGCTCCCGTAGTTGCTTATGGTGAGGAGATCGGTGTGGAGGTCGTATGTGAGTATACCGAGTATGTGATCGACGGCCAGTCCGTCCTGATCGACCCTCTGCGTGTTATCAATCCTCCCCCTCCAAAGGGCGATCCCAACACCAAGAACTGATTCCCCAACCAAAAGAATGGTCCGCGCTTGAGAAAATTCAGGTTGCGGGCCATTCGCATATACTCTCTAATCTCATTGAAAGGATCTCGCCGTTATGCAAGGTATTTTTCTGAACAAATACGGTAGCAGTGCTCCTCCCGATCCCAAGGCGGGACTGCAGCTGCTGTGCAAATGTCCTGAATTTGAATTCATGGAACAGTTTATTGCACGCGACGCCGTTATATGGCTGGTGCCTGCGGATGACCCCGAAACGGTGGAGTTTTTCTACGTGCACTCCGGCAAGATCCAGCTGGAGCTGGATGAGGGACCCAGAATCCTGGAAAAGGGCGATTTCTTCTTTGTCAAGGGTCTGGCACATGAGGTCATACTCAAGTCGTATGAGGACAGTAAGGTGCTCTACCTTTCCAACCGACCCATGTTCGAGGAATCCAGCTCGTTTGAAAGCTATCTTTACGAGTTGATCGACGAGATCAACCAAAAGGATAACTACACCTATAAGCATTCGCACAACGTCATGCGCTACAGCCTTAAGATCTTTGAGCGCATGTACCCCACCATAGACAACAGTCAGGCCATCTACAACGACATGGCCATCGCTTCCCTGTTCCACGATGCGGGAAAATGCAACGTGCCCGACGAGATCCTCAAAAAGAAGGGCAAGCTGGACGGCGAGGAGATGCAGTACATCTTCCGTCACCCCATGGATTCGGCACGAATCCTTCGTCAGTATTACGGCGAGCGCGTGGCAGAGATCGCGGGTAACCACCACGAGCGACTGGACGGCTCGGGCTACCCCTACGGTCTCAAGAGCTTTCAGATCTCTCCCGAGGCAAAAATTCTGGCCGTGGCAGACGCCTTTGACGCCATGACCAGCAATCGCGGCTACAACCGCGTCAAGTCCCCCTTGGAGGCGGCCGAGGAGCTGGTTGGTCTGCCCAACAAATTTGATCCCGTCAGCTCCAAGATCCTGCTGGAGCTTGTCAAGAGCGGAGATCTGCCGGTAGATCCCGATCAACCTACTCCAATAGAATAAAAATTTGGATCCGGGCAAGGTCGGATCGCTTTTTATTATTGCATTGCGCGCCAAAACGTGCTATAATGGAATTGAAAAATCACCCCAAAAAAGGAGACGGATATGAAGCACACGCAAAAGGATATGTCGCTTATGGCCTATTTGCAGGATCACCGTGACCCTGCCCGAGTTCCCTTTACATTTACATTGGACGGCACGCCCTACAGGGGCTTTCCCGACGCATTTTGCCCGCAGGTGGAGTGCGAGCGCATTGATGCTTCGATCACGCGCTATCGCATCACGGCACACACCCCGGACGGGCTTTGTCTCACCGCCGACCACTATGCCTACAGGGATTATGCGGTCAGCGAGTGGGTCATGAGTATCAAAAACGTATCGGATCACCCCTCGCCCACCGTGTCGGACTGGAAATTCTGTACCGATTTTCCCGCCGCATCCGCCTCGCTCTACCACGGCAACGGCGACACCTGCACCACGGGCGGCTACGAGTGGCAGACCGATAAGATTACCGCCACACCGCTTTGCATCGCGCCCGTGGGTGACGGTACCTCCTGCAACGGCGCATTTCCCTACATGAGATTGCTGACCCCCGAATGGGGCGTCAACTTAGCCGTTGGCTGGAGCGGCAACTGGCGCGCGGATTTTGTCATGACCGAGGACGGCGCATACATGACCGCAGGTCAAGGCATTTTCAACGCTTACCTCAAGCCGGGCGAGAGCGTGCGCACTCCCCGCATCACCATGCAGATCTTCGAGGGTGGGCACGACCGTGGCCGCAATCTGTGGCGCTCTTACTATTTTGCCCATATGCTCCCGCGCGAAAAGGACGGCAAGCCGCTCTCTCCCAAGCTTTTCCTGCATACGTGGAACATTGACGGCAAGGGCGAATTTTCCGGCACGACCGAGCAAAACCAAAAGGATGCCGTTGATATTTATCTGCAAAAGGGCTTTGTGCCGGACGGCTGGTGGATCGATGCGGGCTGGTACCCCTGCAACTATAACTGGGTCATCGGTGTGGGCAACCTGCACCTCAATGCCGAGAATTATCCGCGCGGTCTTGCACCGGTATCCGATCACCTGCACAAAAACGGGATCGATCTCTTGTTATGGTTTGAGCCCGAGCGTCATTACAGAGACACCGAGGTATGGCGCGAGCATCCCGAGTTCTTACTGTTCTACGAGGGCGACAACGAATTTTTGCACGACAACGCGCTGTTTAATTTAGCAGACCCTGTAGCCTGCGATTGGCTGATCGACAAGATCGACGGCTTGATCAAGGAATACGGCGTGGATATCTACCGTCAGGACTTCAATTTCACGCCCGTGCCGTACTGGCATCAGCACACCGAGCCGGGGCGCGAGGGCGTTTTGGAGAATCTGCACATTCAGGGCTACTACCGCTATTGGGACACCCTCCTTGAGCGCAATCCCGGACTTTGGATCGACTCCTGCGCCTCGGGTGGCAGACGAAACGATCCCGAGACCATGCGCCGCGCCGTGCCCCTGCACTACACCGACGTGGGATATGGCGACCATTACATGAAGCAAGCGCAGCACAGGCAGATGTTTGAATGGATTCCCTACTTCCGCGCCCACAACTTCAACTGGTGCGACGAGGACGGCAACTACAACGGCCAGCCTCACCGCATCGACGGCTTTGCCTACCAGAACGCCATGGTGCCCTCTATGACAGATATGACCGAATATTACCACGACGAGGTACAATTTGCGCAGGGACGGCTGTATCATCCCATCTGGCGCAGAGCCGCCGAGATCATGCTCTTTGCGGATTACTACCCTCTGACCGAGTGCCGCAAGGACGTTCGCGATTGGTATGGCTTGCAGTTTGACAAGGACGGCGCGGGCTTGATCCAAGTCATCCGCAACGTGGCGGTCGAGAGTGAATCGGTCACGCTTTACCCGTTTGTGGCGGACGAAAATCAAACCTATCGCTTCGAAAATCCCGTGGACGGCCGCGTGCAGGTCATCGCGGGCAAGCAGCTTGCCAAGGAGGGCATGACCTTTACCATGCCCAAGCGATCCGGCGAGATATGGTTCTATACAAGTGAATAAGAAATAAAGACACGGCAATTGCCGTGTCTTTATTTACATATCACCGAAAGCATCGTGCCGCGCATGCCGTCCGTGTGCTTGGCGGCATAGCGATGTGAGAAAAACTGCTCGTGGTGGCAGCAGGTACAGATACCGGCCGCGTCGATATGGGTGTCGGGTATGCCTGCGCGATGCAACAAAAGGCGGTTGACCTTGACCAGATCCCCGAAATATTTGCCGTTCTGAGCTTTTTCAAAGCATCCTTCGACAGTATCCGTGCCGCATTGCCGAGCGAACACGTCCACGCAATCTGCCCCCACCTCAAAGCAGCACTGTCCGATGCAGGGACCGATGGCGGCATAGATCTCCGCGTCACCGCACCGCTTTCGCAAAGCCTTGAGGGCATTCGGTACGATCCCGCCCGCCGTGCCTCGCCAGCCCGCATGCACCGCAGACACCGCAAGCACCCGTCCATCGGCATCTCTTGCCTCCAGCAGCACCGGCACGCAATCCGCACTCTTGACGCCAAGCGGCAGACCCGCCACGTCGGTCATATAGCCGTCGCCCGTGCCGTCGGCAGGTCTTGTATATCCCCTGCCCGCGTCGGCCTCGGTCACGACCGCCACGTCGGCACCGTGTACCTGCGGCAGAGAGATCACGCGACGCGCATCCACACCCACGGCATCTGCAAACAGCCGCAGGTTCTCCAGCACCGTATCCTCGCCATCCCCTCTGCCAAAGGCCAGATTCAGCCCCGACAGTGCAGGATGGGGGCTTGTGCCGCCGATACGGGTGGAAAATCCGTGTTTACTTTGAAGAAGGGTCGAGTGATAATACCCGACCCCATTTTTTTCTACGTATTGCATCAGTCAATGTCCTCTTTGATCTCTTCGATCGGCTGCTCCAGCACGCGGGGGTGCTCCAAAAAGCCGCGGATGGTCTTGAAGGCCGAGGCGTAGATATAGCCGTCGCATATACGCTCGTCGGTCACAACCTTGAGGTCGATCATGCGCTTTTTGTGTACGTTCCCCTCGTCGTCCAGACAAAGCTCCATTCTCTTGTTGCCGTACGCCACAAAGATCGGCAGGTTGCCGAAGTTATAGAGATGGTGATAAATGGGACGGATGCCCAAGGAGCCCATGCTGGTGACAAACAGAGAGCCGTGGAAGGGGCTGACGCCGATCAGCGCCTGCGGCAGAATGCGGTGGTTATCCATCCAGGTCAGCAGATCGATCACGCGCAGCAAAATAAAGCGAGGCAGCCCTGCCAGCACTCTGGCGGTCTTATCAAACGCGCTCTCACCGTCCGCCTTTTGCTCGCTCTCGTCCTTGACCGCCTGCACGGCGGCATTGAACTTGTCATACACGTCGTCAATGGTGTCGGTGGGCTCGAAATACACCTTGATGCAGGTATCGGGCGAATCGGCCGACATGGTGGTCTTGATGGTCATGTTGACCACGATATTGTTTCTTGCATAAATGCGGTTGCCGCTGACAAAGCGGTTGATCTCGGGACGCTTGGCGACCGTGCGCACGTAGGCGGCAAGGAACACGTGCAAGAACGAGAAGTGCACCTTTCCCTCCTTGATCTTGGAACGGATGTAAGGGTCGGTCTCTGTCATATCAATGCTGTCCGCAAACTGATTGCACGCATCGTTTCGGGTACGCATGATAAACGGCATGAATTTATTCATCGGGTACAGGGTGCGCAAAAGTCTGCCGTCCTTGCGGTCACCAAAGCGACGCTTTCTCGGCTTTTTGGTCTGTACTTCCTGCTTTTCAAGGGTTGCGTTTGACATTTCAGTTCGTCTCCTTTACCAGGGTTCTTCTCATTATATCGAAAATTCCCGAATAAATCAATTGACAAATCTCACAAAACCTTTGACATTACGACACATTTATGATAAAATAGAGGGTGAGGTGATAAAAAATGAAACACGTTGATATATATACCGACGGCGCGTGCCGCGGAAACCCGGGAAAAGGCGGTTGGGGCGCCATATTAGTATATGGCAAGCATGAAAAAGAAATGAGCGGAGGCGAGCGAGAGACCACCAACAACCGCA
>JAZULL010000073.1:0-7026 GCA_045603085.1 Eubacteriales bacterium
GCACCGCCGCCCAGCTCGCATGCCATGGGCTTGGCACCGGGCACGTCGCCCGTGGCGGTGACGTCAAAGTTGATACAGTAATCGGGGCTGATCTGCTCAGCCGCCGCACCCGCACCGCGCACGCCGACCTCCTCCTGCACCGCGAACACAAAATACACGTCGTCCGCGCAGGGGTTCTCCTGCAATCTCTCGGCGATCTCGATCATGATGGCACAGCCGATGCGGTCATCGATGGGTCTGCCCGCAATTCTGCGCGCCGAGAGCTTGATGATATTGGGGGCAACCGAGAAAAAGTCACCTACGGCAACTCTCTTTTCGGCATCGCGCGCATCCTTTGCACCGATATCCACAAGCATTTTGTCATACGTCCAGTCATTCGGCTTGACGCCCGATTCGGGCACCAGCACACCGCGCTGTCCGTTTTCAAATACCACCTCGGAGAAGGCGGATGCCGCAAAATGAATGCCGCCGATGGGGGCGAGTCTGAGCATGCCGTTCTTTTCGATATTGGTCACCACAAAGCCGATCTCGTCCATGTGCGCGACCAGCATGATCTTTCTTCTCTTGTCGCCCATGCCCTTTTTATAGGCGATCAGCGAGCCCATGGCATCGGTATACACCTTATCGCACAGAGGCGTCATATATTCGGAAATCTTGGCGGCAATGGCACTCTCTCTGCCCGAAATGCCGCTAACAGCTACCAGATGTTTGAGTTTTGTCAGCATAACCTTACTCCTTTATCTCTTTGACGTAAGAGAACAAAAGATCTCTTACCGCATAATAATCCGTCACCTTGGCGACCTGCGCGGGCGCGTGCAGATTACGGATGGGATAGCCCACCGACAGCATGCGCACGCCGTGCGCACCCTCTCGGACAGCACCGCTCAGGGTAGCCTTGGGCGAGCCGTTGACCGCCTGCACGGGAATGTCGCTCTTTTCGGCGCAAGCGCGAAGCGCGGCCGTCAGATCCTTATCAAAAATGGCACTGCTATCCACAAATGCCACAGCCACACCCTGCCCAAGCGCACACATGCGAGTGGTCTCGCTCACACCGGGCAAGTCCAAAGCCTCTCTTGCCTCGACCGTGATGGCCAGATCGGGTCCCACCGCCGCGGCCGCCACGCGCGCGGCATTGAATGCCACCTGCGAGCAATCGGTAAAGGCCACGTACAGATCGTACGGCAGCTTGACCATGCCCGATTTGAGCATGCGCAAAAGCTCGATCAGAGCCGCGCATCCAAGTCTGGATTCCAACGCCTTGGCGCACATAAAGGCTCGCTCCTCGCCAAAGCGTTCAAAGGGCATGTCAAACGTGGCAACACTTCCCACGTCCACGTATTTCTTGGCTTCATCTGCGCTTTCCGCGCCCACGTCGATATACATTCTGCGCACGGGTGTCAGCTTACGCCTCTCCTCCGCGCTCTGCAGGTGGATGGCCTTGGAGGCCACGATGCCCTTGATCATGCGCCGACCGTCACCGACCAGCAGTCTCTTGCCGCCAAGCACGCGGGGATCAATATCTCCGATCAGCGAAAAATGCAGCTGTCCCTTATCGGACACGCGGTTAATGATCACGCCAACCTCGTCCATGCCCGTGCACAACAGTACCTTTTTGGGATTTTTGGGATCATACCCTTCACCGCCACCGCATACCTTGGCAACGATATTGCCAACGCGGTCAACGCAGTACGCGTCGATGACGTCCGCGATCTGCGAAATGATTGCTTCCCTGACAGGGTCGCAGCAGCCCGACGGCCCGAATTCACCGCAAAGCTGCTCTACAAGCTCAAGTCCGTAATATTTCATCTTGCAAACTCCTCCCCGATCTTATGCGAACACACAAATGCGCTGACCGCATCGGCACCCGCCTGCGCGTCACGCAGATCCAGCACCTCGGTGGACGAATGCATGTTCTTGATAGGCAGGCTGAGCAAAACGGTGGGCACGCCGTCACCGGTCAGCCAAAGTCTGTTTGCATTGGTACCGGTGCTGCCACCCGACGCTCCGCAGGTAAACGGGATCTCCTTGCCTGTGAGCAGCTCCTTTGTCATATTGGTCAGCCGGCGGTTGGTAATGGGAGCATAGTCCAGCACCGCACCGCTGCCAAAGGGTGCGAGCGGCAGGTCTGCCGTCTCGGGTGTGGAGGCGTGTGTGACGTCAATGACCATGGCGTAATCGGGGCAGATACTGCTGCCGCCTGTCAGCGCACCCAGCATGCTGGTCTCCTCCCCTGCCGAGAACAGAAAATACACGTCGCCTGCCATATCCTCTGCCTTGATGGCACCGATCCCCGCAGCCGCGCATGCGCCGCAGGCCTTATCGTCAAAGGCCTTGCCCGCAAGGCGATCGCCAAGCAGGGTGGTATAAGTGGGCATAAAGCCGATTGAGCATCCGCCCGAGATCATCTTTTTGAGTTCATGTGCGCCAAAGCCGGTGTCAATATACAGCTGTCCGATCTCGGGCAGAGCCTCGGGGTCGCCGCCAAGCAATCTTGTGGGCATGGCGCAAACAATGCCCTGTACGTTTTTCTTACCGTAAATGATGACCTTTGCACCGGGCAGAATGCGGGTATCCACACCGCCCACGTTGGTAAAGCGGACAAAGCCATCCTCGGTGATGTCGGTCACCATCATACCGATCTCGTCAAAGTGGGCGTCGATCAGTATCTTGGGGGCATTTTTGCGTCCGCAACGCTTGATGAACACGTGGTTTCCCACGCCGTCTGTTTTGTGCTCGTCGAACAGATCGTACAGAATACGCTCTGCGCCGTCGGTGCTCGCCGCCTCTGCGCCGGACACCGAATACAGTCCGCACAGCGACGTGATCAAAGCTTTGAGATCCATGTTTGAGTCTCCTTTATAATTCGTTAACGATTCTTCTGAAGGTTTCGCCGCGCTGCTTGTAATCCTTAAAGGCGTCGAAGCTGGCGCATGCGGGCGAGAGCAGTACGATCTCCCCTGCCTTAGCCCCGGCGGCCGCACAGTGCACCGCCGCGGTAAAGTCGGCCTCTCGCAAAATGGGCAGATCGGGGTTATCCTGCACGCACTCGGCAAGCGCCTGCTCGATCAGATCGGCTGTCGCACCTGTCAGCACCACGCCGCGCGCGCGTGCGCGCAACACCTTTGCCAGCGGCAAAAACGGCACTTTTTTGTCATATCCGCCGCAAATCACCCAAGCCGTCCCCACGGGCAGATTGGACAGCGCCGCCTCGGTACGCGAGGGGGTGGAGTCGATCGAGCTGTTGTAATATCTGACGCCGCCCAACTCGCGCACAAGCTCGAATCTGTGTGCCACACCCGTAAAGGTGGTGGCAACCGCGCGGATCATGTCCGGCGTCACGTATCTCTCGGTCAGCGCAATGGCGGTCATGTAATTCTCAAGATTGTAAGCCCCCGGCAAAAGCACGTCGGACACGGCCAGCATACGCTTCTCGGTCTTGCCGTCGGCGCGGACGATATAGCCGTCCTTGATGAAATATGCCACGTCCCCCGGGGCTTTTACGATGCTTTGGTAGTCGCAGCGCTTGCCCGAGAAAAACGTTACGGGCAGGGAGGCCCGGCACGCCATCTCGTACGTGACGGCGTTTTCGCGGTTGGTCACCAGCATCTGCGCACCGTTTCCCTGCCAGATGCGACACTTGGCTATCGTGTAATCCTGCATGTCGGGATGCCAGTCCAGATGGTTGGGCGTGACGTTGGTCACGGCGCAGAATCGGGGGCTGTCCTGCATGGTGGACAGCTGAAAGCTGGAGAGCTCCACCACCGCAAAATCGTCGGCCGTCATCTCGTGCGCCAGCGGCATAAGCGGTGTGCCGATATTGCCACCCAGATAGACCTTGCCGTATCCGCGAGCCTTGACCGCCTGCTCCAGCAGCAGCGAGGTCAGCGTGGTGGTCGTGGTCTTGCCGTCACTTCCCGTGACACCGATCACACAAGCCTCGGTGGATGCCATGAAAAGCTCCATCTCTGAGGACAGTAAAGCCCCCCTTGCCACCGCCGCGGCGATCTCGGGCGTCCACGGCTTAAAGCCGGGCGAGCGGAAGATCACGTCACCCTCAAGAGAGGAAAGATACTGCTCACCGCCGAAGAATTCCACACCCTGCGCTGCCAAAGCCAGCGCCTCGGATCCCAGCTCCTCGGGAGTTTTTTTATCGTAAACGCGTACCGTTGCAGCACCGTGGTCCCTCAGGACGCCTATCAGGGATCTGCCCGACACGCCAAAGCCCAATACACAGCAAACGCCACCGCGAATGGCAGACCAGATAAGAGAGTCGGTTTTCATGCAAGCACCTCGCAATCCTAATACTCTATATAGTAATTCATAGTATATTATAATGCTTCGCGCCGCAATTTGCAATAGAATTCCCCGATTATTTACGACCTGTACAAATTTTTTATGGAAAAACCCTTTGCAAAATTTCAAAAATCTGCTATAATATAAGTTGGACAATTATTAGTGACGGAGGAATCCATGGCAGCAACAAAAACTACCACGGCAAAACAACAATATAACGATCAGAGTATCACCGCCCTCAAGGGCGCCGACCGCGTCCGTAAACGCCCCGGCGTTATCTTCGGCTCGGACGGTCTGGACGGCTGTGAGCACTCCTTTTTCGAAATCCTCTCCAACTCTGTGGACGAAGCGCGCGAGGGTCACGGCTCCGAGATCACGGTGCGCGTATTCCGCGATAAGAGCATTACCGTAGAGGATCACGGACGCGGCGTGCCGCTGGGATGGAACGAAAAGGAGCAGCAGTTCAACTGGTATCTGATCTACTGCGAAATGTACGCAGGCGGCAAATATGACAACAACAGCGGAGATTCCGCTTACGAATATTCTCTGGGTCTCAACGGCCTTGGCGCGTGCGCCACACAGTACAGCTCGGAATTCATGACCGTTACCTCTTATGACGGCAAGTACGAGCGAAAGATCAGCTTCAAGAAGGGCGAGCCGGTCACCGAGCTTGCCGAGCGCGAGCTGGAAAGACGCGAAAAGCGCACCGGCACGGTCATCCATTGGAAGCCCGACTTAGAGGTGTTCACCGACATCAATATCCCCCACTCCTTTTACGTGGATACCCTGCACCGTCAGGCGGTGGTCAACCCCGGCATCTGCTTTGTGCTGCTGATCGAGCAGGAGGACAAGACCTTCTCCGAGCAGAGATTCGTGTACGAGACCGGCATTTCGGGCTACGTTTCCGAGATGGTTGGCGAAGCGGCCATCACCCAGCCCGTGCTGTGGCACATGGAAACCCAGGGTAAGGACAGACCGGACAAGCCCACCTATAAGGTCAAGGCAGATTTCTCGTTCTGCGTGTGCAATACGGTCAACGCGCTGGAATATTACCACAACTCCAGCTTTCTCGAGCACGGTGGTTCGCCCGATAAGGCGGTCAAATCCGCATTTGTGTTCGCGCTGGACAAGTACCTGAAAAACAACAATAAGTACAACAAGAACGAGAGTAAGATCCAGTTTTCCGACATTGCGGACTGCCTGGTTTTGGTCATCAATTCGTTCTCTACCAGCACATCATACGAAAACCAGACCAAAAAGTCGATCACAAACGAGTTTATCTACTCGGCCATGAACGATTTTTTGCGCGAAAATCTGGAGATCTACTTCACCGAGAACCCTCTGGAGGCCGAAAGATTTGCCGCGCAGGTGCTCGTCAATAAGCGCAGCCGCGAATCCGCCGACGCCACAAGACTCAACATCAAGAAAAAGCTGACCGGCACCATCGACATTGCCAACCGCGTGGAAAAATTCGTCAACTGCCGCACCAAGGACGTGAACATCCGCGAGCTCTACATCGTGGAGGGCGACTCGGCTCTGACGTCCTGTAAGCTGGCAAGATGTGCCGAATATCAGGCTATCATTCCCGTGCGCGGCAAGACGCTCAACTGTCTGAAGGCCGATTATGAAAGAATTTTCAAGAGCGAGATCATCACCGACCTTCTCAAGGTCATAGGTTGCGGCGTGGAGATCACGGGTAAAAAGGTCAAGGGGGACCTGACCGCATTTGACCTCTCCGCCCTGAAATGGTCCAAGATCATCATCTGTACCGACGCGGACGAGGACGGATTCCAGATCCGCACCCTGCTTCTGACGCTGTTCTACCGCCTGCTCCCCACGCTTTTGCAGGAGGAAAAGGTGTTCATTGCGGAATCTCCGCTGTTTGAGATTCAGACCAAGGACAAGACTTATTTTGCATACGACGAATTCGAAAAGGCCGAGATCCTGAAGAAGATCGGCAATAAGAAATACACCCTGCAGCGCTCCAAGGGCTTGGGCGAGAACGATCCCGATATGATGTGGCATACCACCATGAACCCCGCCACGCGCCGTCTGATCGCCATCACTCCCACCGACGCCGAGGCGACCAACGTTATGTTTGACACCCTGCTTGGCGACAATCTCGCCGCCAGAAAGGCGTTTATCGCAGAAAAAGGCAGCCAATATATCAAGGACGCGGATATTTGACACTATCCACAAGCGGTATAGCATGATTTCGTAAAATATTCACAATATTTTTTGCATTTCTCATGATTTTCCTCTTGATTTTTTTGGCATATTGTGATATGATATTGCAGAAATCATAAGAGGAAGGAGTATATACCATGCTCAAGAAGATCGGCAGAGTCACCTACGACACCGAAACCGCGCTTCTGCTTGTCAAGAAGACCTATGGCTTTTACGGTGATCCCGCAGGCTATGAGGAAATTCTGTTCAAGACCCCCGGCGGCCACTACTTTGTGTATACCAACGGCGGCGAGCAGTCTCCCTACCCCACCGAGGGCATTAAGAGACTCAAGGCAGAGGATGCAGAAAAGTTCATCGCAGAGAATGCGTAATCAACTGTTCTTGTATTGACATATACCGAGGGCGGGCTTGCCCGCCCCGGCATTTGTCACAAAATAAAAAAAGTTGATTTTTTTTGAAAATTCCACTTGACAACGCGTTTTTTTTGTGATATGATATACGGGTCGTCAAGATAATATGGAGAGATGGCCGAGTGGTCGAAGGCGC
>JAZULL010000074.1:0-16456 GCA_045603085.1 Eubacteriales bacterium
CCGATCCCTGCATCTCTCCCCTTGGAAATACCGCCTGTATGTCCTGCGGGAAGAGCTTTTGGGCTCGAAAAAATCTGCTGCGTCAAAACTGCTCGCACCCGTGGGCGAATGCATTTTTGATAGATTTTGTTAAAGTGAACCGAAGCAAGATACTAATCTTGCAAGGTGAGCTTTGGCGAAAGATGCGAAAATGCATCGTCCTCGGGCAATTCGGTTCGACTCCCGTGCGGCTAAGGTATGACCGAGGAAGGGATCTGCAAGCAGCACGGAATGTGCCTGCCAAAGTAACGTTAAGAAGTATCGAGATCCGCTTCCAGATCCCGCCTGACGGCGCTTTTGCGCCCTGCGCAAAAGTTCGACTCTCGGACGCCAGCTGCTAAAGCAGCAGCCCTACCGCTCAGGATGACTCTAATGGATGCATAATAATCCCCCTTTTACAGCATACTGAAAAAAGAAAAACTTTTTGGAGAATTTTTCATTTTTGTATTGACAAACCGAAAAGTATCTGCTATAATAACCGATGTTGAAAATATTGCGGCATCGCCAAGCGGTAAGGCAACGGACTCTGACTCCGTCATTCCCTAGGTTCGAATCCTAGTGCCGCAGCCAAAAAACGACAATCTTCGATAGAAGGTTGTCGTTTTTACTTTTTCACTCTTCACTCTTCACTTTTCACTCAAACCTCTTGTCGATTTTTGGCAAGTAATAAGTAATAGTGAATAGTGAAAAGGTGCTGATGTAGCTTTTCTCCCTTTGGTCGAAAAGCATTATATTTTACTTGAGTTCGAATCCTTATCGCAAACCTCAGAAAATATCTTTTTCGTAGCCTTTGCACAATAAAAAGAGGGAGCACCTGCGCTCTGCATTCTTAGCGGAGAAATAGGCGGCGGAAGTACCGAGGCATTGATTTGCCTCGGTATTTCTGTTTTTGTGGGGTTACGATGCGATAGCATCGGACGTTCTTACGGTATGTTGTTCTCTGAATCCTACGGTGAATACGATGTCGATATCGTTACCCTCGGTGCGTGACCACTTTTCCTTCTTCTCGTAGACGTATATCTTGGATATGAATGCGTGTACGATCTCAGGAGTCAGCTCCTGAATATCAATAAATCTGTTTGCATTGGCAATGAAATCGTCTATCGAATTTCTTTCCTCACCATAGCTCGCTTCGGCTTCTTCAAGCTCAGCGAGCTTTTTTGTTAGCGTTGCTTGTTCAGACTCGTAGCTTTGTGCCATCTTATCATATGGTCATATGTCACTATTAACATTGACTTGCATTTCGCGCATAAAATTGTCCTGCCACCATAGTCGTGTGGCGCGATTTGTATATCTACGGTATTCTTATCTGTACCCTTGGAGGAATAAACAATAGAATGATTGCATTCGGGACACCGCGCGATAGGGATTTTTTTATTACAATACGAACTATTCATTATAGTCACTCCTTGATAATTATTGCACCCTTAATCCAGATTCTTCATCACCATAGTGGCAACGCCTTGGATCTTCAAAGCATTCAGCTGTTCACCTTTCAAAACGATTGGCTTCATTGAATCATTTTCGGGGATGAGATATATCTCGCTATCGCTCTCACGGTGGAAGCGTTTGAGCGTAGTGCAATCGCTGTTATAAAGTACGGCAACGATCTGACCCTCACGCGCGGTTTCTTGCTTGCGAATGAGAACAAGGTCGCCGTCATCAATTCCGGCATTGATCATTGATTTACCGTTGGCACGCAGAAGAAAGAAATCTCCGCTGCCGGTCAAAGCCAATGGCAACCGGATATGCTCAAGCTCGGCATCGGTCACCTCGGTGAGTGGTCCGCAAGGAATGGAATAGCCCATCTGCACACGGTTCGTATCCATCAGCTCTCTCATGTACTGTGTAATGATTCCACGGTGACCGTCGTATTCGATTTTGCCCTGCTCCTGTAGGGTTTTGAGATATCGCTGAATCGTGGGGCGCGATGCACCGATCCCTTGCTCGATCTCCCGAGTGGAGGGAGACCTGCCGTTATCCTCAAAGTATTCATTCACAAAATCAATTGCGATTGCACCAAAATTGTCACATTGTATTGAAAAACTCCCCAAAATATGATATAATGACTAATAATAAAAATTGCAATAGGATACCAACGAATTATGAAAACGATTTGGCAACTTACTTATGAAACAAAGCCGGGTAATGACGGTGAACAAACAAAAAAATACAGGTCCTTTGCCGAGGCAAAGAAGGATATCCGAGAGATTATTTTGCAAATTTATCTATCGCCATATATAAAGGCGATTCGTACAGATGGTGTCCACAAAGCTTACCGCACCGCAATGGCAGACTTTTTGGATAATTACATTTCTCGTACTGATTTTTTGAATATAGATGAATCCATTCCGTCAGACGATCCCGATGATTATGAATTCGAGCGAAAGCCAACGATCGAGAACGATGCCGGCGTGAGCGTTGACGATGACGACTGGTACGACGAGGATGGAGAAACTGATGAATTTGATGACTTTGACATCTCCATTACCAGAGATTCATTATTCGTCAAGTGTCACTACGAGGGCTACCCCGAGCTCAACACAGATATGCTCGTAATGGATGATGAAACTAAAGAGTATTACTTTCATTTCAACGTCGACAGAGCGCCTAAAAGCAAATTGCGCGAGGTACAAATGACATTGGTACCCCTGCAATATTGGGGAACCTCATCTTACCCTTTATTGATTCTTTGTACGTTGGAAAATAGTCAAGAACCTCTTGATCAGCAACGAATTATTTCGCACATTGAGGCGGCCTATGATACTACTATTGAGCGAAAAGCAATCGGAAGAAATATAACGCTGCTCAAAGACCTTGGATATGATATTCAGCATAACGGCGATGGGTATTTTATACCAAAGAAAGCACCCTCCCTTGAGCAAGATGATTTTCAAACAATCGTGGAAAGTATCAAGATGAATGAAACACTTGACGATGAACGTAAGCGAGATTTGATTGACAAGCTCTTTGAAATGTAATGATGCACCATATTTGTCGCAATTCAACGTGATATAATAGGGGTGTAAGTGGTCAACGCCCTCAAAATACAAAATTTCATTATGAAATAAAAAGGAGATTATACCTATGCCTACACCCAATATTTCTAATTTTATTGCCTATTGCGAAACCGAACTTGATCTTCAAAATCGTCTCATTGTAAATAAAGAGAAGGATCCAAATGAAACTTTCTATAAGTCTTTGCCCGTTTGCATTATTGATGCGGTATTTTCAATTGGTGTTAAGTATCAGCATGTTGAAAACGCAGAAAAAGCATTTTTTAAATATTTTAATTTGAATATTTCCAGGGAATATTCGGATAAAAACGAATACACGATCGAAGATTTTATTAAAAACATGGAAACTTTTAGTTCCTTTGAAGAAGCCGCAAAAAAAGGATTTAAGAATAGCCAGAGGACATCATCTACTAACGGCATTCTTAAGGCGGAGGCTTCCTATCTTGTTGCAAAAGTATTTCAAAAACACAAAATCAACACTTTGGAAGATTTTCGCAAGTATAAAAACAAAGATTCACTTGATAACGAGATTAAGCAAGTGAAAGGTCAAAGTAGCGGTATTATGCTTAAATACCTTTATATGCTCGCAGGAAAATCAGATGAGATCAAGCCCGATAGGCACATGGTTAATTTTATGAAAACTCTTTTTCCACATATACGTGATAAAAACGATTATCCCGAGATAATTGAAATTATAAAAGAAACGATTAATCATCTGAAACCTCAGTATCCAATGCTCACCGAACGATTTCTTGATGTGTTAATATGGGAATATATGCGATCTCCAAAAGTGTGGTTGCTTTCTGTACAGACATCGTTACCGAATATTTGCACATCTTTCCAAGACCTTGCAACAACTTGTGAGGTATACGAATCTTTCGAAGATGCTAAGACCGCCTTTCTTTCTAAAATACAACATTATGCTTTTTCATCAAACTTGATTTTTGATGAGAATGGAGAAATTAAGAACTTAAACGCATATACGAAAGAGGCGGATGAGATTTTCGGAAATGAAAACACAAATGATAACACAATCCTGACACCTTCCATCTTAAGAGACATAGCTAAAACGCTTTGTTTGGCTTTTAATGGAGAAACTGTCTCCTTGAAAACTCCGAACGGACGTTACGATGATGGAATCATAGGGGTAGATATTACCTCCGACGAGATAAATTTTGTAGGTCATGATACTTTCAACGGTTATGATCCGATTCTTCACACTAATATATTAGATATGAGCTCAGAAAAACATTATTTTTTACACATAAATCCTCTTTTTGGGTATGGTACTGATGACGGAACTGCAGAATTGTATATAGATCTCAGAAAAGCTACAGTATATCCTGAAAAGCATATTAGCAAAGATTAATAAATACTATGGAGAATATTTATGATGGAAAACAAAAAATCCCCACTTCTCGTTTACAGAGAAAAGATGGCAGAAGTACATATCCCCGAGGAGATCAAGGCTGCGTTTGATGACAGCTTTTATGCCGTCTGTTTTAACTATGACCGCGGACATGTCGGAGCTAAGCATGAATTGTTCGCAGCGATCTGGGAGGTCAATCCCGATGTGATCATCACCGAAGCTGACCTTTGCATTATGGCGGTCGAGCCTGTTGTATGGAGAGATCAGCTCTTGCTGATCGACAAAAACGGCAATAAGGAAACTGCTAATACCATCGCCAAATTCATGGCGGAATCGAGTATCATTTCCTATGAATACCGCTTTGTTAACAAAGACGGCATAAAGACCTGCTTGCCGCCGAGTGAAAACGGAAAACCCACCGCATTGCTCAAGGGCAATTTGCTGATTGACGGTGACAAGTTGCTTTTGACCGCAAGACATATGACAAAAGCGGATAGAGAAAAACTAAAAGAAGAAAAGAAGGTGGACGAACAATGAGCATTTTGGAACAAGAAAATAAATTGGAATCATTGGCAAGAGCGCGAACAGAGTTTTTGACCGAAGTAAAGCAAGAATGCAATTTGAATGATGAAGACTATAACGATCTTGACGTTATAGAAGACGAGATCCTTTCTGGAGATATTGTCCTTGAATGGTTTGAGCACCGTGATCTTGCATATATCGGTGATATGATAGATTGCCAAAAGGCCTTGATTGATATGCTGAAAATGGCGGAGACTGGAGATAAAAAAGCTTTGCATAATGCAAACAAGGCATTTGATGAGCTGGTTCACGAAGCTCGCCGCATTAAGAAAAAGAGAAATGAGGACATTCAAAAAGCGCAGGAGGTTATCGCACTTATGGATGAAATCATTAAGGTTTGCGATGAGCATAGAAAAAATTAAACAAGCAGAATGCAAGCCCTCCGCGAAATTCGCGGAGGGCTTGCTGTTATCATATCAAAGTCCTAATGCATACTTAAGTTTTTTATCAAGCTCTGCCATTGTTTCATCGCTCAGACGCCCAATATGATTTTTCAAACGCTTGGTATCAATTGCTCTAATTCCAAAAAGCAGAATCCGGTACGAAAACAGTGAAAGCTCCGGAATATCCACAAGCATTGTTGCCGTTGCGTTCCGACTTTCGACCTCAGTGCTGTTTGAGGACAACGGAGCAACAATAACTGTACCGCCATTTGAGGAAGCTTCATTATTCAACTCATTGTTTTGAACAACGATAACATACCGCATTCCGCCTATTTCGGCTCCGAATACAGGCGACAGATCGGCAAAAAAGATATCTCCGCGTTCGATTTTCATAAGCTTACACCTTCTGCTTTTAGGAATCCTAATTATAGCATAATTTCCTTTAATTTTCAAGAACTATAATCAGCCATTATCTGTTGATACTCGCTCAGATAATAGACTTGATACCAATTGAGAATAATGGAATATTTCAGTTCCAACACAGCCAGTGCTTTGGTTGACATATACTGCGTAGCTCGGGTATAGCTGCCGAACCAATCGTCGAATCCCAGCATGGAAAGCGTTCCGTTGGTGTAATCGTCCATACCGTGCTCCCGGTAATATCCGCGCCTCGCTTTGTTCGCTACGTCATGGGCAAAGCCCGTATCGTGAAAATCGCAATCACGCATAGCATCTCGAATGGTCATAAACACCTCGTCGCGCGTGGCAGGAATATCTGCAAGTGAGCAGATGCCGTCCGCAAGCAGATACTCGGCGTTGTGCCGCCAAGTGCAAGTGCCGTGGGCAAGTCCGATCAGTTTCAGAAGCTCATTATAGCTTTGTGGATGAGTGAGCGCAATCATCTGTTTGATCGCTTTTTCGCCACCAACACTCGCAAGCTTTTCAAAATCGCCTATCAACAGACGGTGCTTGACCTCTCGGTCATTCAAGTCAATGCTATCCATACAGACGCCCGTAGCCTTTTCAAGACGTTTACAAACGATGGCAGTATCCAACAGCGACCTTTGAAAATGCGAGAGAATGGAATCAAACAATTGTTGATATTTTTCAGGTACAGTATCGGCGGTCTTGAGCTTTTTGGCGTATGGAAAATAGGTTTCAAAGGGGATGTCAAAGCCGTCGGGCTTCATTCTCTCACCGCATGTGCAGGTGCGGTCTCGAAGATCAAATACACACCTGCCCTCCATCCATAGCACCGTCTTGCACTTCGGACAATAATAATGTGCCGGCAACGGATTTTCGTCTGTCGCGCCGAGCAAATATGCCACAAAGCAAGAGGTGACCGGGGCTTTGACGATCAATCGCTCGCCGGCCTCTTCGGCTTCTCGACGGAGCTTGGCAAGGTCGTAAAAGTATTTCCCAACCTCGTATTGCATAAAGGCTTGCTTTTCGCTGTAAAATCGGCTGATGATACGCAAATCGGGCACATTCCCGTACAATTCAACAATCCTTTTATATGCTTTGTCCCAAATTTCTTTTTCGGTCATTTTTGATTTTCTCCTTTATACTTTTCAAGCGCATCAAACACCTTGTGATACACAAGCTGATTGGGATAATATCTATAATCCGCAAAAATATCGATTCCGCGCCCCTCAAAGTGTTGTAATATTGCAGCGGCGCAGGCGGCAGAACGGCTCTGACCGAAATCACATTGGCAAATAATATCGCGCCCTTCGGCTCTTACCTCGTAAATGAATTTTGCAAGCTCATCCGCTTCTGCAAGATAGGTTTCGTAGGTGTAGCCGTAATCACCAAGGATCTCGATATCAATGTCGGGAATTAGGATATTAAATACGCGGTCACATACGTTCCCGAAATACACCCGTACTTCTTCGGCTCTGCGCGTTTTGCGCGGACTGCAAAAGCTGATGACGGCGGTGTTTTTCGGGAATTCCCTCTGCATCAGTTCTTTGATCGCTTCTCGTGAATAGATTTCAACCTTCATTTTCTTTTCCTCCGTCAAGATCAATGTACTGATAATTGCTGTGCTGAAGGCACAAAACGTAGCCTTTGGTCAATTCGGTGGGGATTTTTCGCTCAACGAATGCACCATTGCCGTCATAAATACGGATGCGCGTTTCGGTATCGGAGATTCTTTTCGAGGTGCAACAGTATTTGAATACCTGCTTTGAGATATCCGGCGGAGCATACGGTTCTGTGGTAATCTCATAAGCAAAATTGACCTTTTTATTACCACAATCCCACGTGTCATAAATACAACCGTCAATACAAGCCGACCAATGCTCATCCATATCGAGAATATATCTGCTGCGAGGGTGCTGTTCGCAAAATTCTTCAACCGTAGTCTTTGGGAAAACTTCTATCCGTTTTGCCTTTAATACATCTTCAACGTAACGGTGAGGATTGCGATTGCTGTTAAAGCTTTTGGCACCTGTGATCTTTTTGTATGCGTTCAGCTCTCGCTGAACCTCCATATAGTCCCTTCCGGTTGTTGCGACGATCGCCCTCTTTACACAATCTCCGACTTCGGTAGTCGTTCCCTTGGGATGAGGATTATAGTATTTATACATCTTGAATACTCCTTTCTTTCAATGCCTGTTTATACTGTTCTCGATAATCAGTAAGTGTCGCACCGTTAGCGGCAGAATAATGATCCTCGGGAAATCCATCGTATTCCCAACCGCAATGACAACAGATAGCATAATGATCAAGTGTTTTGTGCTTGCAAACAGGGCAGACGATGACCGTGTGATCCTCATCGTATGCTGTGCCGACGGGTGGCAATACTCGCTCACCGTACTCTCCGCTCAAGGCGGCATAAATGCTTTCATTCATATGCGAACCATTTGAACCTTTTCATGCTTTATTTCAGGATAAATTGAGCAAACAGAGATAAATACCTGTCTACCGAGAGAAGCAAGCTCATTAAGAACAGGAGTTATGTCAATAGCTTCATCAAGTCGGTCAAAGTAGTCATAAATAAAGATTGGACGGTCATCCTCACAAGAGGAAATATCTGCGGTTTTGATAAGCACATTGGTATCGCCCGTGTCACGCTCGCTACACTTAGTTACAAACTCACGGGTATCGTCCTCGGAAAATTGAATACTGTTTGTTTCAAAGTTTACGGCAAGGCGGTTGTCACCCATAAAGTCGGCGTTGCGGATGTAGCATACACTATAATCTTTGTTGTCCATCTCAATGTCAGCGTGGATTACAAAACGCCCGTCGTCAACACGGTCAGGATCGTTCTGTGCGCCGTAGTCACCAATTAATTCGCGCATCAAGTCAAGGGCAAGATCAGAATAGCGACCGCGAAGGACGCAAATAGGCGCAGTCGATGTGAAGTCAAAATTGAGATTAGTGGCGGATGTAATCTGAAGATTGTTGATTTTCATTTTATTCTCCTTTATGTGAAAATGATAATTTGTTATTATGAAAGGTATTATAGCACACGTTTTTAAAAATTTGAAATAAAAACAGGTTGGATTTGGAATCGATGGTTACACGAATAGTATATCACACCGCCTTGCGACATTTATGGTGCATGGCGGATAAAAAAGGAAAACACCACTTCAGTTTTCGTGGTGTTTTGCAGCAATACATTTTCATTCATCGTGTTCGGATTGTATCTCCAGTGCCAACCGCGCCCCAAGCTTGAAGGCATATTCGAATAATGCCTCGTCAGAGAGACTTGCATATTCACTCCAGCAATCCTGGAACTTCTCGAAGATTTTCTTTTGCTCATCCGTCATAGTTTTGAGTAGGTCATCATTATGCCGGCTAAGGTATTCCAACAGTTGCTTCATCTCGAGTGTATTCTTTCTACTGTCCTCGGGTGGCATAATGTTTCCGCACCATAGCTCTTTTATCATACTTTTCATAGAACATACCTCCTGTTAGCATACAACAATACCACAGAAGAGAGAGAAAGTCCAGTCGTTTTTCGAAAATAAAGAACTTTTTCTTGTCGGGTGTTATATTTGATTGCTGCGTGGCAATTATTGAGCCTTGAGTTTCACAGTACGGCTTATTAAAGCAAAACACCACGGATTTTCTTCCGTGGTGTTTTGCCATAAGAGCTGCTTATTCGGTTGCTATCATTTTACCGCTAATTTTGCACGCCATGCGTGTGCTCCCTTTTTTTGGCTGCGACACTCATCGCTTCGAAATAGCTCCTCGCAGATTTTGCTTTACAACTCCTTTCAAATATGCTATAATGAGCGTAGCGAATTCAATCAATTCCTACCCTAAATGAATTGATATACTATCCCCAAAAGGCGGTGGCACTATGAATCACGTTTACACAAAGCCCGAGCTGCTCGCACAGCTCGACGCTCTGCATATCCCGCGCGATGGCGTGGTGCTCATGCACTCTTCCCTGCGCCTTGTCGGGCAGATTGAAGGGGGCGCCGAGGCCCTGCTTGACGCGCTGATCGAATATTTCACCGCCACGGGCGGACTTTTCTGCGTACCGACGCACACATGGGCAAATCTTTGGGCAACCGATCAAGAATTCGTTTTGGACGTAAATAATCCGCACACCTGCCTTGGCGCGTTCTCCGACCTTGCCGTCGCCGACGGGCGCGGCATCCGCTCCGAGAATCCCACGCACTCCATGGTCGTATTCGGTAACCGAGAGAGAGCCGAGGCCTTTGTGGCGGGTGAGATCGACGTGCCGTCGGGCACAGCACCCGAGAGCTGTTACGGCAAAATTTTCAAGATGAGCGGCTACGTGCTGCTCGTGGGCGTTTCACACGCGCGCAACACCTATCTGCACGCGGTAGACGAGATGCTGGGAGTGCCCAACCGCATCACCGAGCAGGCGCGCGAGGTCAAGATCAAGCGCGCGTCGGGCGAGGTTGTCACGCGGCACATTCATTGCCACCATTGCACCTTTACCAACGATATTTCGGCACGCTTTCCCCAATTCGAAACCGCATTCCGTTACCACGGCGCCATCACCGACGGCCGTCTTGGCGACGCGCCCGTGCAGGCCTGCGACGCGCGCTTGATGAAGCAGGTCATGGAGACCGTCTTTTCCCGCGCTGACCGCGACCCCCTATCCGACGAAGCGGCCCTGCCGCCTTTATGGTACGTAAAGCAGGCATGACCCGCCTCTTTACTCTTTACATTCAAACGCGAGTATCAATACAGTAAAACACGGAGGTGCAGAATGTACGAAAAGGAAGAAAAAAGGAGAGTCAAACGGCGCGATGAAGTGATCAAGGATCACAAGCATGCGGCGCTGTTGAGCGCGGCTTTCACAGTTGCGATCCTTGCGCTCTGTTATTTGATTTTTTTACCCCTGGGCATTGGCTCTATTTACCTGGCAATCGCGGAATCCAACGGCTTTGTGGCACTCATATTGCTGTTTTCCTTTTTCGCTTTGGTTTGTTTTGCATCCTGCATCATTCCAACAGTCTCCCTTGGCAAGGATCTCGGATTGGAGCTGGCAATACTGACCGATCGCTACACGCTTGAGCTTGACCGCATTGAGCTGCTGGAGCTCAAAACCGAAGTCGAGTGGGTTCGCAACACCCTCAGAAAAGGATATCACCGCGAATACGTGACCAATCAGTACGCATATTTTGCCAAACACGGCAAAGTCAAAACCAAGCAAGAGCTGAAACAAGACGAGGAATGCTACGTATTTGTCGCTCTTACCAAAAAACCGAAAATCGTAGCCGTTTACCAAGCCGATGAATATGTGATTGAGGATAGATAACATGAACCAAAATGATAGAAAAGTCATACTGACGCGCACGGATATCGTGCAGCAGCACAAGCGCGATCAGCTTTCAGAGTGCTTGCAGATACTTGTCGGCACAGGCATATTTGTACTCCTTGAGGCACTTGCCCTTTGGATCACCCTGACAAATTGGTATGACTTTCATTGGCTGATTTGTGTGGGATCTGTATTGATGATCGGATTTTTTGGAGTAATGGCTGTGCTGTTGGCCATAGAAACAGGCAAAAGCGGCATCCGTTTATGGTGTCTGCACAGCGGAAATTACGCCATCGAGATTGACCGCGTAAGGCTTCTGGAGTGCAAGACCGAGGAAGAATACAAGGTCTCCCGCAACGGGAACGGTCACACCGAGATCGTGACCAACCAATACGTATATTTTGAAAAATACGGCAAGGTCAAATCAAATCGCCCGCTGGCAAACGGGCAGGAATGTTATCTTTTGGTGGTGCTGACCAAAAAGCCGCACGTGCGGGGGTTCTGGGAATGTGACATTCACGAGATAAAAGGAGTTTGATTATGAAAAAATACGATATTGCAGCATACGTTTGGCCGTCCTACACGGGTGACGAGCCTCGCTCCCGCATTTTCTGGCCCGAGGGCTACGGTGAATGGCAGACCGTTAAGGCCATGACCGCCCGTTTTCCCGGCCACCAGTGGCCGCGCAGGCCGCGCTGGGGTTACGTGAACGAGGCCGACCCCTACGTCATGGAAATGCAGATCGAAGCCGCTGTTTCTCACGGCGTCAACGTATTCATCTATGACTGGTACTGGTATGACAACCGTCCGTTCCTTGAAAATTGCCTCAACGACGGCTTTTTGAAGGCGAGAAACAACCACAAAATGAAATTCTATCTGATGTGGGCCAACCACACGGCCGAGAGTCTGTGGGATAAGCGCACATCCGAGAGCAAGGTGCCGATCTGGGACGGTGCTGTCAACCGCGAGACCTTCAACACCATCGTGCACCGCACCATTGAAAAGTATTTCTCCCACCCCTCTTATTACAAGATCGACGGCAAGCCGGTCTATATGCTGTTTGACCTGCAGAATCTTGTGCGAGGACTGGGCGGCGTACAGCAGACTTTGGACGCGATCGAATATTTCCGCGAGGAAACGGTCAAGGCGGGCTATCCCGGCCTTTGCCTGCACCTGACCATTCGCTCCCGCCAGTACATGCAGCGCATGCTGGACGAGACGACCGACATTTTCACCTTTATCAACAAGGTCGGCTTTGACGGTGTGACCCACTATCAGTTCGTGGACTTTGCCTACATGGGCAGACCGTATCTGACTATCCTTGAGGACGTCAAAAAGGAATGGGAGTACATTGACGCCAATATCAACGCTCCCTATTATCCGCAGGTCTCGGTGGGCTGGGATGCCACACCGCGCTTTATCCAAAAGGAGATTTACCAGATCTGCACCGAGAACACGCCCGAGAACGTGCAAAAGGGCTTTGAGCTGGCAAAGCAGTATCTGGACCAGAAGCACCCCGACAGACACCCCTTGCTGACCGTCAACAGCTGGAACGAGTGGACCGAGACCAGCTATCTTGAGCCCGACGACCTATACGGCTACGGCTATCTGGAGACCATTAAGAAGGTGTTCCTCGATGAATGAATTTGCTAAAAAGAAAACTCTGCTTTGTGCCGGCGTACTCTGCGTCGGCACTCTGCTCTCATTGCTGGGGGCTGTGCTGACGTTGCAGAATCTTGGCCCCATCCTCTCGCTCTTTATGGACACGGGCGGCGACGCGCTGGATTTTGTGGCAATTTTCGGGCAGACCCGCGATGCGGCTCTGTCACCGCCTTGGCTGATCGCACTTGCTTTGTGGCTGGGCTTTGCCGTGCTCTTGCACCGCCTGCCACCCCGGTCGCCGCGCGCATGGCTTGGCATCCTGCTCTACGCGGTGGGTGGCGTTTGCCTGCTGGGGCTGAGCTACACCCTTTCCCTTTTGCTCTGCGAGGTCAACGGCGTGCGCTTTATCGACCTTTTGCGGGCACTGATCCCCATGCTGGGGTCGCTTTAAGGGGGTGCAGATATGAAAAAACGAATTTTTCTGCTGATCCTGACGCTTTGCCTTGTACTGTGTACCCACTCCTGCGCAGAGGATCACGGCGTCCACCGCTCCGAGGGGGACGCTTGGTGCATGGGCTTTGGCTCGGTCGAGATCCCTCTGCCGAAGGACATCCAAGAGCCTCTTTACATTGCGGGCTACCACGGCGGCCGAGAATTTTCGGGCGTGCTGGATCTGCAACGTGCAAGTGCCTTGTGGATGGACACCGGCGCGGGCGGCGTTTTGCTGATCGGCATTGATTGCGTGGGCCTTGGCAACGACACCGTCGAAGCCATTCGCCGCGAGCTTGCCGGATTTTGTGCGCGGACGGGATGCGTGTCGGTCAACGTCTACGCCACCCACACCCATGCGGGCATTGACACGCTGGGGCTTTGGGGGCCTGCCGCCATTGACGGCAAAAGCGACGCCTTTATGCAAAATCTCATCACCGCGGCGGCCGACGCCGCACGCGCGGCCTACGACGACCGCACCGCGGGTGATCTGTATTTCGGCAGTACCGAGCCGGATGACCTGCTCTACGACTCGCGCGAGCCGATCGAATTTGACCCTCTGCTGTATCAACTGCGCTTCGAGCCGCAAGACGGGGCGCAAAACGGCATACGCTTGCTCTCTTACGCCGCGCACGCCGAATCCCTGCGCGGGGAGAATACAGCGCTCAGCCGCGATTTTCCGGGGGCTGTAGCCGATTCTGTCAAGGCAGCCACGGGTGACGAGGTCATGTACCTGCCCGGTGCTGTCGGCGGCTTGATCATGACGCGCGAGCTTGTCGAGCCCTTTGATGCGGTGGACAACATGAAGGCCACCGCCGCGCGACTGACCGAGGCGGTGCTCTCAATTGACAACGAGGTATCGCTCTCCCCCACGCTGGCGATCTCCACGGTCGATATCGAGATCCCCTTGGACAACACCATGTTCTTTTACTACAAATTCCTCGGCATCCTCGGTAACGAGGTCAGCCGCGGCGACAGCGCGACGGGCTATCTCTTGCACAGCGAGCTTGGCGTGTTGCAAGCGGGCGAGGTGACACTTGCGCTCATACCGGGCGAGATCTTCCCCGAGCTGGTCAGCGGTAAGGGACTTGGCGAGGGTGACCCCAAGCCGCTATCCGAGATCGCGGCCGCGCACGGTGTGCAAAACCTTTTGATCGTGGGACTTTGCAACGACGAGCTGGGATACATCATCCCACCGAGCAACTACCTGCTCCACCCCGACACGCCTTACGTGGACACCGTGACCGACGAGAACGGCGAGAACCATTACGAGGAGACCAATTCCACCGGAATTGCCACCGCGGACTTGATCGCAGATGCATTTGCGGCCGCCTTACAGGCGCTGTCTTAGGACACAAACTGCATGTAAATCTGCACCATCAACACTTGATTTTCAATTCTTTTCGCGTTATAATAGTTCTGGCGGAGTGACATCTCCCCGCAATACGTAACTAGCTATAATAGAAAGTGAGACATTTTTATGAAATTCAGACTGCTTAGTCTGGCACTTTGCGTGATCATGCTGGCGGCATGTGTGTCGCTGACAGCTTGCACCAAAGAGCCTGCAACTCCCGAGGAAGGAACTCTCACCCGTATGACCGTGGACATCAACCCCAGCGTGGAATTCATGGTAGACGATGAAAATAAGATTATCAGCGCCACCGCACTCAACGACGACGGTAGTATCCTGATCGCGGGTGAGGCCTTTATCGGCAAGACCCCCGAAGAGGCGACCGCAATGATGGTGACTCTGGCAACCGAGACGGGTTACCTGATCAAGGGCGACGTCGTGGCAACCGAGAACACGGTCAAGATCTCGATCTCGGGTGACACACAGTATGCCGAGGAGCTTTCCAAGCGTGTTCAAGCTGCCGCCGCCGATACACTTACCAAAATGGACGTCAACGGCATGGTTACCAAGATCGACGCAATGAACCTCGAAGCTCTGCGCGAGGCCGCACTCGCCACCGGTCTTTACACCGAGGAGCAGATTTCCGAAATGGATGAGCAGCAGCTCTACACCGTGCTGGCACAGAGCCGCGTGGAAACCGCTCTGCTTCTGACCGAGGAAATGAGAGAGGCTTACTATGCCGCCAAGGAACACCGCATCAGCTTTGCCGAGCGCGAGGAAACCGCTCGCATCATTAAGGAGCTGGGCGGACTTTACAACCTGACCCACACCGCCTACAAGGCCGCGCTGGACGCTTACAGCTCTGCGATTTTAGCTGTGGAGGATTTCCGCTACGAGACGCTGATCTCCCCTGAATCCGCATATCAGAAGTCGCTTTCCGAGCTTCGCGCCGCCAAGACCGACCTCTTGGCACAGAAGAACTACGTTGCATCCCTTGAGGTGGACGGCGAGGTGTATGCCGAGGCAACGTTGCAGCTTTCCATGACCGAGGAGGAATATGAAAAGGCGCTGGCCGCTTACGAGGCGCTGGGTGCACAGGCAGACGCCGCTCTGCAGGAGCTGATCAACGCCATGAAGCAGGCCGAGGCACAGCTGATCGAGCTGGAATCTCAGCTGTTCGACCAGAACATCGAAGCCGCTCTGCAAGAAAAGGCTTATGAGATCGAAAACAACCTCAATGCAGTCAAGGACAATTACTTTGCCGAATTTGAGGCCGCACACGCCGAGGACATTGCCGCCATGGAGGCCCGGCTGATTGCCGAAAAGCAAGCACTCAAGGACAGCATTCAAGGCAGCACCGAAATCAACTGAAAAATAAAGCCAAGACCCGATGGGTCTTGGCTTTTTCAGTGATATTTCGACTCCGTCGAAGTGATGTTTTTACTTCGCAAAAGTGATATTGCTTGCTCCACAAGCAGTGATATTGAATTTGCCCTTGGCAAATTCAGTTCTTGACGCTTCGCGTCAAGGCTGAGGCGGGAAATTGACGAATGCGGCGTCGAGCTCGGCGTCGGTGGGGATATAGTCGCCCATCAGGCCGTCGTTGAACTTCTGATATGCCACCATATCGAAATAGCCCGTTCCGGTCAGACCGAACACAATGGTCTTCTGCTCGCCCGTTTGCTTGCAGATCATGGCCTCGTCGATGGCCGCCTTGATGGCGTGTGCCGACTCGGGCGCGGGCAGAATGCCCTCGATGCGCGCGAACTGCTGAGCCGCCGCGAAAACAGCGGTCTGCTCCACGCTCTTGGCTTCCATCAGCCCCTGATCGTACAGCTCGGAGAGCACCGTGCTCATGCCGTGATAGCGCAGGCC
>JAZULL010000075.1:0-14364 GCA_045603085.1 Eubacteriales bacterium
CAGAGAAATGATCTCAGCATCAATCTGACCAACTCTGTGAGAAACGGTGCCTTCACCGTAGCCCATGTTCTGAGAAACGTGGTTTACAACGCCTTCTTCAGCATCTCTGAGTGTCAGATCAATAGTCTTGAGCAGAGTGCCATCTTCTGCATAGATGCTTACAGCCCAGTTCTCAAGCTCATAGCCGTCAACTGCGAGCCAACCGTTGTCGAAGTAAACGTAGTTAGCAGTTACGGAAGAAAGAGTTTCCTGAGCTGCATTGGTAATGGTGGTACCAATGGTCTTGTTGGTGTTTGCACCTGTAAATGCTACGACGTCAGAGAAGTCGTCATTTACACAGTACATGAAGGAGTCAACGGATGCGTGCCAGTTGCTCTCAAATACCGGAGCGGGAGGGTCGGTTTCGGTGTCGGAGGTATCCTCAGTGGTATCCTCGGTGGTGTCCTCAGTGGTATCCTCAGTGGTATCCTCTGTGGTGTCTTCGGTGGTGTCGTCAGTAGTATCATCGGGATCGGTGCCGGGATCTACTGTGGTCTCATCGGTGGTGGGGTCATCAACTACAGGAGGCTCGGGATCGCAAGCCACGAAGAGCATAGACGCTACCAGCAGAAGAGCCAGTACAGCAAGAAGCTTTTTCATGATGTTTTTATCCTTTCATGATAATTTTGATGTCCTATGAAATAGGTACATATATCATAGCACAAAGGGGTTATAAATGCAACCGAAAATATGAAAGATTTTTTTATAAATGTGCAAAATCGTCGGAATACACAATATTGTCAGAATATAATTGTGCAATAATACCATATAAAAAACAGCTGCCCCAAATCCGTCGGACAGCTGTTTTTTTGCAATATAATAATGTAACCGAAATTACTGTCTGTATGTCATCTCGCCGTAGGTCGGCACGGGCCAGAGCGCGGACGGCATAAGTGTTTCCATAGCGTCCACGGGAGCGCGGAGCGCCTGCATGGCGGGCACGACCTTATCGCAGAAGACGCGCGCGGCGGACAGATGGTCGGGCTGTGCCATTGCCTCGGCATCGGCGCGCTTGAGAGACTCCAGCGCGGCATACGCCTGCTCGTTGTAGGCGGACAGCCTTGAGAGCAGATCCTTTTCCACGCCGATCGATCCAACGCCCAAGATCTCGCGCTTTTCCCTTGCGGTGGTTGCCAGACGGCACATATATTCCTCGGTGGCGGGGATATACTCTCTGGACGCCATGACGATCATGGTCTGCGCCTCGATGTTGATGATCTTGGCGTAGTTTTCCAGCAGAATATCCTGACGCGACTGCAGCTCCGTGGTGCTCATGACGCCGAATTTTTCAAACAGCTCGACGTTTTCGGGGTCGGTCATGTGGGGGTAAACGTCCACGGAACGCTTATAATTGCAAAGTCCGCGACGCTCGGCCTCCTCTTCCCACTCCTTTGAATATCCGTTTCCGGCAAACAGAATACGCTCGTGCTTGCTGAACACCTCGCACAGCAGCTCCTGCAGCGCGGCATCAAAGTCCTCGGCCGCTTCAAGACGGTCTGCGTACTCGCAAAAGCTCTTTGCCACGGCAGTATTGAGCACGATATTGGGCATGGCGATATTTTGAGCCGCACCCGGCATACGGAACTCAAATTTCTTGCCGGTAAAAGCGAAGGGAGAGGTACGGTTGCGGTCGGTGGTGTCCTTGCGGATGGCGGGAATGGACGGAATACCGAGATCCAGCGTAGCCCTGCCCTTTCCCGAATATGTTTCTCCGTGGATCATGGAGCGGATGACCTGCTCCAGCTCCTCGCCCACGAAAATGGAAATAATGGCAGGGGGTGCTTCGGCGACACCCAGACGGGTATCGTTGCCCGCGGTGGCGATGGAAAGGCGCAAAAGTCCCTGATAATCGTCCACAGCTTGGATCACAGCCGCCAGAATCAGCAAAAACAGCTTATTTTCGCCGGGTTTTTTGCCGGGATCGGTCAGATTCTTGCCCTGATCGGTGGCAAGTGCCCAGTTATTGTGCTTGCCCGAGCCGCTGACGCCCTGGTAGGGCTTCTCGTGCAAGAGACAAACCAGTCCGTGACGCTCGGCGACCTTTTTCATGTACTCCATAGTCAGCATATTCTGGTCGACAGCCACGTTTGCGGTGGTGTAGATGGGGGCGAGCTCGTGCTGAGAGGGGGCGGCCTCGTTGTGCTTGGTCTTGGCGTTGATGCCAAGTGCCCACAGCTCTCGGTCAAGCTCGGCCATGAATGCCGAAACCTTGGTTTTCAAAGGGCCGAAGTAGTGATCCTCCATCTCCTGACCCTTGGGAGCGGGTGCGCCGTACAGTGATCTGCCGCAATAGGAAGGGTCTTTACGGCGGTCAAAATAGTCTTTATTTACAAGGAAATATTCCTGCTCTGCACCCACGGTGGGGGACACGCGTGTGGTCACGTTGTCGCCAAACAGTCGCAGAATACGAAGCGACTGGGTATTCAGCGCATCCATGGAGCGCAAGAGGGGCGTTTGGGTGTCCAACGCCTCGCCGGTATAGGAGCAGAAGGCGGTGGGGATATACAGCGTGCCATCCTTGACGAATGCGTAGGATGCGGGATCCCAGGCGGTATAGCCTCTGGCCTCAAAGGTGGCGCGCAGGCCGCCCGAGGGGAACGAAGAGGCGTCGCTCTCGCCCTTGATCAGCTCCTTGCCCGGGAATTCCATAATAACCTTATCACCCAAGGGGGAGATAAAGGCGTCATGCTTCTCGGCGGTGACGCCCGAGAGCGGCTGGAACCAATGGGTAAAGTGGGTCGCGCCCTTTTCAATTGCCCAGTCCTTCATGGCAGAGGCGACCGTGCCTGCAATGGCGGGGTCAATGACACCGCCCGTGGCGATGGTCTTGGTCAGGGATTTATAGACGTCTTTGGGGAGTTTTTGGCGCATCACGTCGTCGTTAAAGACGCGCGAGCCGTAAAGTTCGGGTACGTTCATAGTCTTAATCCTTTGTTTTTGCTTAACAGGATGAAAGTTTTGGTCGAGCTTTTTCAAAAGCTCGCGGATCACGGGCGGATCAGCTCCCCTTGATTTTCTTCCAATACTCGGCCGCGGCCTGCTCGGTCTTGTTTTCGGCCGGGTGGTAGTATTTCTTATCCTTCAGATCGTTGGGCAGATACTGCTGCTTGACGTAATGGTTCGGAAAATCGTGCGGGTACTGATACCCTCTGTTCAAGGGACTTTGCAAATGCTCGGGAATATCCGTGCCCTTGCCTGCCCTGACGTCCTCAAGCGCCGCGTCCAGCGCCAGATGCGTGGCGTTGGATTTGGGTGAGGTAGCCAGAATAATGGCCGCGTTTCCCAAGGGAATTCGCGCTTCGGGCATACCAAGCTCCTTGGCAGACTCACAGCAGGCGCGCGTAATCACCGCTGCCATGGGGTAAGCCGCGCCGATATCCTCGTTTGCGATCACCTGCAGGCGTCTGCAAACAGAAATCAGCTCGCCCGATTCCAGCAATTTGGCCGTATAAAAGGCCGCCGCGTCGGGATCAGACCCGCGGATCGACTTTTGCAGGCAGGAAAGAAGGTCGTAATGCGCGTCGTCACCGTAATTTCCGATGCCGCTTTTAAAAGCATCGGCATGCTCACGCAAAATTTCGCCGTCGGATGAGAAAAATGCGTTCTCAAACAGGCCAATGGCGCGTCTGACGTCACCACCCGCCGCCTTTGCGATATAGCAAAGCAGCTCGTCCGAGGCGGTTTTATTCGTGCCGTGCTCCTCATTGAGATAATCCAGAGCACGTCTGAGCATAATTGCGCCGCTTTGGGGCGGTACGGGCTTGAATTCAAACAGCGAAGAGCGCGAAATGATGGCGTTATACACGTAAAAATGGGGATTTTCGGTGGTGGAGGCGATCAGCGTAATTCTGCCGTCCTCCATATATTCCAGCAAGGTCTGCTGTTGCTTTCTGTTAAAATACTGGATCTCGTCCAGGTAAAGGAGAATACCGCCCGCACCGAAAACGTTGCTCGTCTCGGCAATGATGTCCTTGATATCCTGCGTGGACGCGTGGGTGGCGTTGAGCTTGCGGAACTGCATGCCGGATGCGGCCGCAATGGCCGATGCCGCGGTGGTCTTACCCGTGCCGGGAGGGCCGAAAAAGATCATATTCGTGATCCTTCCCCCTGCCAGCATACGGCGCACCACGCCGCGTGGCCCGAACAGATGCTCCTGCCCGACGATATCATCCAGTGTTTTGGGGCGGAGAATGTCCGCCAGTTGCATATTTTTCATGATATTTTCTTCCAAGTCAAGCGTTTTTGCAGGCATTGACAAATGCTTTGAATACCTTTTGCATGGCGACGTCATCCCTACGGTAGATCTCGGGATGCCACTGTACGCCCAGACAGAAGGGGTGAGAGGGCATGTGCGCGGCCTCAATATAGCCGTCTGCACTCTGCGCATCCGCTACCAGCGTGGGAGCTAAATCCCTGATATTCTGATGGTGAAAGGTGTTGGTCATGATCTCGCTCTCGCCCGTCAGCGAAAACAGCATGGAATCCTTGTAAATCAAGGTCCTCTGGCCTCTGTTCTCACCCGGCTCGGCCTGTCTGTGACCCTCAATGTGCTGGTACAGCGTGCCGCCCTCGACGACGTTAAGCAGCTGAATTCCGCGGCATATACCCAAAATGGGCTTGTTCGTGGCCTTGACGTGAGGGTAAAACGCCAATTCGAATGCATCACGGTCGGCACTGACCTCGACAGAATCAAATTTGATCTCTTCCCCGTAATGCCTCGGGTCGATATCCACGCCGCCTGCGAACAAAATGCCGTCAAATATCTCTGCATACTCAGAAAGCTTGTGCTCGTCCTGCGTATAGGCCAGCAAAACGCCGACACCGCCCGCTTCCCAGACGGCATTGAGGTAATGGGGGCTCATATCGATCTTGCCGTGCTCGTTTGTGGTGCCGGCAATGCCAATGATAGGTCTTTTCACGTTTACCTCCCTGCAAATTATCGTGCTCCCGGCATCATCATACCGATAAAATTGTCCAGCAGCTGCAGGACCTCGGGTAGCATAAAGATGATGAATGCCGCTAACAAAACGGCGATGCCTGCCACGATCAGCACCGATACAAGACCCGAGCCGCGCTTTTCGTAACGGACGTCGGCGGCGTAGGATTCGTTTTTGGGAATGTAAAACGTGTCGGTTTCGTAGTTGATCCGATAGGCAAAGCTCTTGAATTTGGGTGCTCCGGGCTGCGCATTTTGCTCGTATTCCTCGCGTTTTTTGGCAATTTCGGCGTCATAGGCTTCTTTTTGCACGCATTTTACCACCTTGGAGAGTGATCCTGAGCGTAAAGCGCCGCGCACGGCGGCATTTTTGAGATACCCGAGCTCGGCAAGCGTCTTGGCGGCCTCGGGGGTATAGCACTCCTCGGACAGAATCTTTCTGACAAACTCGCCAAGTCCGCGCTTTTCATACACGGCAAGAACGGCCGCTATGACCATCCCAAGACAAAGCGCAACGATTGCCCAGGAAAGGTTGATCAGGCCTCCGTTCTGGCCGGAAAAGCCGAGATTTTCATATTGACCGAGGTCGAGCGTGAAATACTTTTCGGACAAATAGTCCCAAAGCTCCTTGATCAGCGAGGGTTCCGCGGAGGCGTCATTGCTCAGATTGGTAAGGATCGACGTAAATAATCCGGACATTGAAGTCCTCCTTTCTGTGTGTCTAAGATAGAACAGATGTTCTTATAATAGAACATCTGTTCCTTGATTTTATGGGAAAGATCAGCGGATAACGTCCAGGCCGATGTACTTGCGCAGGCAATCCGGCACGTTTACAGAGCCGTCGGCGTTCTGGTTCTGCTCAACCAGCGCAGGGAAAATACGGCTGGTAGCAAGACCCGAGCCGTTGAGCGTGTGCAGATACTCGATCTTGCCGTCTGCTCTCTTGACTCTCATCATACCTCTGCGCGCCTGGTAGTCACGGGCGTTGGATACGGAGGAGACCTCCTTGTAGCCGTTCATGGAAGGAATGTTGATCTCGATATCATAGGTTCTTGCCATGGATGCGGAGCAGTCCTCTGCCGCTAACTTGACGGTTCTGAAGTGGAAGCCAAGACCCTTGACAAGGTTCTCTGCGTTGGCAACCAGCTCGTCAAATGCCTCGTCGCTCTTTTCGGGCAACGTGTACTGTACCATTTCCACCTTGTTGAACTGGTGGCCGCGTACCATACCGCGCTCATCGGCTCTGTAGGAACCGGCCTCGCGGCGGAAGCAGGGGGTGTAGGAGATGTACTTGCGGGGCAGGTCTGCCTCGGTCAGAATTTCGTCACGGTGCAAGGAAACCAGCGCGGTTTCTGCGGTGGGGAGCATGAAGCGGCGACGCTCGTCGTCATCCTGCTGCTCCAGCCAGTAAACCTCGTCCTTGAACTTGGGGAACTGACCTGCGGTTTGTCCGCATTCGTAGCCCAGCATGTGAGGAACCAGCATCAGCTCATAGCCATTGCCGAGGTGGAAATCAATAAAATAGTTGAGAAGTGCCCACTCAAGACGTGCGCCAACGCCGGAATAGATCCAGAAGCCGGATCCGGACAGCTTGGTGCCGCGCTTATAGTCGATCAGGCCCAGGTCGGTACACAGATCAACGTGGTTCTTGGGCTCAAAATCAAAGCTTCTGGGCTCTCCGTAGTAACGAAGAGGCTGGTTGTTCTCCTTGCCGCCGGGCAACAGATCCTCATCGGGCAGGTTGGGCAGGCAAAGCAGAAGACCCTGATACTGTACCTCGACAGTCTTCTTTCTCTCGTCGATTTCCTTGACGCGTGCGCCCATTTCCTTCATCTGTGCGAAAATCGGTGCTACGTCAGCACCCTGCTTCTTGAGCTGGGGAATCTGCTTGTTGATTTTGTTCTGCTCAGCCTTGATAGTCTCGCCCTCTACGATCAGAGCGCGTCTTTCGGTGTCAAGTGCCAGAATCTGTTCGATTTCCTGTCTTGCGTCTTTGCCCTTCTTGGCAAGTCTGGCAATGACCTCTTCGGGGTTATTTTTAATGTAATTGATATCGATCATGATATATTTCTCCGTAATTTATTAGACTTCGTCTGCGAAAAAGTCCTTTCCGCAGAGGATTTTGATGATTTCTTCCAGATCCTGATCGTCCTCGTAGGACAACTCAACGATCTTCTTCTTTGCAACACGTGCAATTCTGACCTTTCTGCCAAGTGTGCGCATGACACGGCGCTCCAGATCCTTCATATATACCTTGCGCTGAGTATCGGACTCCTCGATCTCCTCTTCCTGCTCTGCGGCATCACCGCGAGCCTTGAAAAGACGCACGATCTTCTCGGTTTCGCGGACGGAATAGTCCTTTTCGACGATTTTTTGTGCCAGATCTATCATCTGTGCCTCATCATCAAGACCGAGCAGTGCGCGAGCGTGACCCATCGAGATGTCGCCCTTCTTAAGAAGCTCCAGAACGGGGTCGGGAAGCTCGATCAGACGCAGCATATTGGTAATGGTAGAACGGTTTTTGCCAACCTTTCTCGCTACTTCCTCCTGGGTGCATCCGTATCTGTCGATCAGCGCCTGGTATGCAAATGCTTCTTCAACGGGATTGAGATCCTGTCTCTGCACGTTTTCGATCAGCGCGATTTCGCTGGTTTTCATGTCATCACTGTCCATAATGACGACAGGAACCTCGGTAAGTCCCGCCATTTTGGCAGCTCTCCAGCGACGTTCACCGGCAATGATCTCATAAGTGTCCTTTGCGACGGCGTTTTCGCGCACGATCAGAGGGACCAGAACACCGTATTCAGCGACGGAATCTGCCAGAGCCTGCAGGGGCTCCATGTCAAAATCCTTTCTGGGCTGATCGTGTCTGGGCTCAATATCCGCTATACGAAGCTTTGTTACCGAGTCTTTTTTGGTTTCGAGCATGTTGTCGTCCAGAATTTCATAGAAATTTCTGCCAAGTCCGCCTTGTTTTCTTGCCATTTTCACTTCCTCCTATTAAATTCTGTCGGCAAGCTCTTTTGCACAGGCCAGATATTCGGTCGCGCCCTTGTTACGCTTGTCGTGGTAGTATACGGGCATACCGAAGCCGGGAGCCTCGGAAACCTTGACGCTTCTGGAAATAGGAGTACTGAACAGCTTGTCCGCATAGTGTCTGCGAAGCTCGCTCATAACCTGCTGGGAAAGCAGGAGTCTCTGATTATACATGGTAATCAGAATACCGGTAACTGTCAGAGCGTTGTTATAGTGAGATTTGATGCGTCCGACCGTGATCATCAGCTGAGAAAGACCCTCAAGTGCATAGAATTCACACTGCATGGGAATAACAACGCCGTCACTTGCGGCCATTGCGTTGACGGTCAGCATCCCAAGAGAGGGAGGACAGTCAATAATGATGTAATCATAATCGCCCTTGATCGCTTCGAGCGCGCCCTTCATACGGTATTCGCTGTTTTCGTGCTGGAAAAGCTCAAATTCAGCGCCCGCAAGTGCAATATTGGTAGGAACAAGGTGCAAATTCTCGTAGTCAGTCTCGAGAATTGCCTCCTTCATGGGAACGTCGCCGGTCAGAACGTCATTGATGGTGACCTTAAGAGACTTCTTGGCGATGCCGGCGCCGCTGGTGGCATTGCCCTGGGGGTCAAGGTCGATCAGGAGAACCTTGTGACCGAGAATGCCCAGACTGGCAGCAATATTGACGGCAGAAGTGGTTTTACCAACGCCGCCTTTTTGGTTACAAAAAGAGATGATTTTGCCCATAAAATATGTAAACCTCCGCATAATATTCTGAAAAATATTATATCACGGCATTTACCAAATTGCAATAGTTTTATACACATATTTTATGAAAAATTAAAAAATGTTTCACGTGAAACGCATCATAATCAAAAATAATGTTTCACGTGGAACGTGTAACAGAGCAAACGCAAAATGAAGTGTATGTTCCACGTGGAACATAAGTGGAATACACCGAGAAATGTTTCACGTGGAACGTACAGAAAAGAAATTTAAACGTTCCACGTGAAACGTTATTCCTTAATGGTAACGGTAAGTCTTCGCCAACCGTCTCCTTTTTCTGTAATATACGCAATTTTAGCACCGCATGCGCGAAGTCTGTCAACGCTTGCCCCGGTTTGTAAAACAAACTGCTCGACAGATATGTTGCCAAGATCGTAGGATGATAAAAGAGTATGATCAGCCTGAAATTCTCCGGCGGTCTTGTATTTTTCGGCAAGATCCTCTGTCTGTCGGACGTTGAGGTGCATGCTTCCTACGGTTTCGAGCAGTTTCGCCCGTTTTGGCGGCAGAATGGGCAATAACGCGCGCGCATGACGCTCGGAAAGGTGATAAAATAGGATGATATCGCGTTCTTTGGCGTTGTAGGCGAGTAATCGGATCTTGTTGCCAACGGTGGATTGGCTGACGTGTAAGTGCTGTGCAAGAGAACCCTGCGTAAATCCGTGATTTTTGCATAACGCTTGCATAGCCGATGCTTGTGCAAACATATCAGACTCGCCCTGCAAAAATTCAAGTAATTTTTCTCGCTCTGACGCGGCTGACGTTCCAAGTGATATATATCTGAGCATAATTGCCTCCTTTTAATGGTGAAGCCCATTATACCGCAGGCGGCGTGCAAGGAAATGTTGAATCGTGTTTGGTCGGGACGCGTGGGACTTAGAGAGATTTTGTTGCATCAGACATGCGCTTTGTCAAGAAAAAGCGCGGTGGATAAGAAAAAACCGCTGAATTACAGCGGTTTTTTTAAGATTTGGGCATATTGTCTCGGAAAATTATTGGACGTGTGCGAGATCTTTTTGACAATAACCAGATATCGCTCGTCCTCGTTTCCGTCGGCGTCCTTGAGCGTCAGCTTGCACTCCTCTATCAACTGACCGCCAAGCCGTTTGATGGCGTTTTCGGCATCGCGGGCTTCTTTTTCGCCCGACGCTCCTTTCATGGAGATCAGAACACCGCCAATCTTGACAAACGGAAGCGTCAGCTCGCAGAGAACACGAAGCTCGGAGACGGCGCGCGCGGTGGCAACGTCAAAGCTCTCACGCATTTTGGTCTGCGCCAGCTCCTCGGCGCGGCCGGCAATGGCTGTCACACCGGCAAGGCCGAACAGATGTGCGGTGTTTTGCACGTGCGCGATCTTTTTTGCGGTGCTGTCAATTGCCGTGATCTTAAGATCGGGTCTTGCAATGGCTAACGGAAGAGTGGGAAATCCGCCGCCTGTACCCACGTCAATGACACTGACTCCCTCGGGAATGTGCGGCGCAATGGTCAGAGAGTCGGCAAAGTGCTTGGTGATCACACCCGGCACATCCTTGATAGCGGTAATGTTATGAACCTTGTTGACAGCGAGAATGTGCTCGCAAAGTGCGGCAAAAGACTGCTTGTTTTGCTCGGTGGCGTAGGCTTGCAGACCGTTTGCTGCAAAAACCGCGTCAAAAATGGTGAAAAATTGATCCATAAGCTCTCCTTACTTGATGCCAAGCCAGATCAGAAGCACCGAAATATCCGCGGGATTGACGCCGCTGATGCGTGAAGCCTGCCCGATGGTCAACGGCTTGATGGCGTTCAGCTTTTGCGCGGCCTCCAGGCGGAGACCCTTGATGGCAGTATAGTCGGTGTCGGGCGAGAGATGCTTGTCCTCCAGCTTTCTCTGTCTTTGTGCTTCTGCAAAGGCGCGTTTGATGTAGCCCTCGTATTTAATATCGATCTCAACCGTCTCCAGCACGCGTCGGGCAAGCGGCGTACGCGCGGCATCCACGGGGGCAAGATCGGCGTACGTCAGCTCGGGTCTGCGCAAAAGATCGGCTAAGGAACAGCCGGATTTGATGGGCGGCAGATCAAAGCCTGCTAAAAAATCATTGGCTTTTGCCATGGAAATGTGGGTATTTTCCAAGCGATTCTTCTCGTTTTTGATCATTTCCTGCTTTTCAAGGAAGGATTGGTAGCGGGATTCGCTGATCAGACCGTTGTCATACCCGATAGGCGTCAGACGGGCGTCGGCGTTATCCTGGCGCAAAAGCAGGCGGTATTCTGAGCGAGAGGTCATCATGCGGTAGGGCTCGTGCGTGCCCTTGGTGTCCAGATCGTCGATCAGCGTACCGATATAGCTCTCGGAGCGCGAGAAAGTGATGCCGTCAAGTCCCTTGACGCGACGCGCGGCGTTTATGCCCGCGACAAGACCCTGCGCGGCTGCTTCCTCGTAGCCGGATGTGCCGTTGAACTGTCCCGCACCGTATAAGCCGCCGATCTCCTTGAATTCCAAGGTAGCGTACATTTGCAGAGGGTCTGCACAATCGTATTCGATGGCGTAGGCGTAACGCATGATCTCAGCGTTCTCAAAGCCGTCCAGCGTGCGCAGCATCTCGTACTGCACGTCGGGCGGCAGCGAGGTGGAAAAGCCCTGAATGTACATTTCTTCATTGTCCTCTCCCATGGGCTCAACGAACAGCTGATGGCGCGGTTTGTCGGCAAAACGAACCAATTTATCCTCTATTGATGGGCAATAGCGCGGTCCCGTGCCGTGAATTTGACCCGAATACAGTGCAGAACGCTTGATGTTGGAGAGAATGACCTCATGGGTTTTCTCGTTTGTATAGACGATGTGGCAGGGCGTCTGCTTCATCGAATAGAACAAATGTTCTATATTGTCCTGGCTGTAGGGCAGGGGATTATCCTCGCCGGGCTGGATTTCCAGGGCAGAAAAGTCGATCGAGGAGCGTTTGACACGCGCCGGTGTGCCGGTTTTAAAGCGCATCATTTTCACACCCAGCGAGAGCAGGGAATTTGTCAGGCTGTTTGCCGGCAGCATGCCGTCGGGGCCTGCCGCATAGTTGACGTCGCCCACGAAAATGCGGCCGCCAAGGTGCGTACCGGTCGCGATAATGACCGCACGGCAGTCCCAGACCTCGCCAAGATGCGTGCGAACACCGCAAACGGAGGGGTGATCGGGGGCATTATCGGTCAGAATTTCGGTAATTTCGGCTTGGATCAGCCGCAAATTCGGCGTCAGCTCCAGCGTATGCTTCATAATATTTTGATATTTGCGGCGATCGGCCTGAATGCGCTTGGAATACACAGCCGCGCCCTTGCCAAGATTGAGCGTGCGGCTCTGCAGCGTCACGCGGTCAGCAGCGCGACCCATCTCGCCGCCCAAAGCGTCGATTTCATAGACCAAATGACCCTTGGCCGTACCGCCGATGGACGGATTGCAGGGCATGTTAGCCACGGCATCGAGCGAGAGCGTGAAGAGAACGGTGTCCACACCCATGCGCGCCGCAGCTAAAGCGGCCTCGACACCGGCATGACCCGCACCGATCACGGCAATTTGCGTTGAAAGCTTCATAAAAACATCCTTTTCACAAAAGATTGCATAATATTTCATGATAATTATAGCATCAAAAAGGAAAGCCGTCAAGAGGGGATGACGCGTAGCCGCCCTCGCCCGTAAAGACGGACAGAGCGGAGAAAATTCCTTCGAAACCCGCATATTTTTGCAAAAACTCACCCGAAAATGCAGAAATCAGCACTTTTTCCATCATAAAAGTTGTCAATACCTCTTTACTTTTTCGCAAAGTTGTGGTATCATATAGGGTGAGAAATTTTGCAGAGGATTCTGTGAAATTTCCCAAAAATTTCGTTTTTATAAAAATTTTTATAAATGCAGGAGGAAAAAACAACATGGCTATCCCGAGAAAAAAGATTTCTATGGACGGCAACCAGGCTGCGGCGCACGTGTCCTACGCGTTCACCGAAGTAGCAGGTATTTACCCCATTACCCCTTCCAGCCCCATGGCAGACTTTACTGACCAGTGGGCAGCACAGGGTCTGAAGAACATTTTCGGCACTACCGTTAAGGTAACCGAGATGGAATCCGAGGCAGGCGCAGCAGGTACTGTGCACGGCTCTCTGGCAGCAGGTGCTCTGACCACCACCTACACCGCTTCCCAGGGTCTGCTTCTGATGATCCCCAATATGTATAAGATCGCAGGCGAGCTGCTTCCTTGCGTATTCCACGTTTCCGCCCGTACCGTTGCATCTCACGCGCTGAACATTTTCGGCGACCACTCTGACGTTTATGCATGCCGTCAGACCGGTTTCGCTATGCTGGCTGAGACCAACCCTCAGGAAATCATGGACCTGGGTGCTGTTGCTCACCTTGCTACCATTAAGGGTCGCGTTCCCTTCATCAGCTTCTTTGACGGCTTCCGTACCTCTCACGAGATCCAGAAGATCGAGGCTTGGGACTACGACGATCTGGCTGAGCTTGTTGATATGGACGCTGTTAAGGCGTTCCGCGCTCGCTCCCTGAACCCCGAGCACCCCGTTCTGCGCGGCTCTGCTGAAAACGGCGACATCTTCTTCCAGCACAGAGAGGCTTGCAACAAGTACTATGATGCACTGCCCGCTATCGTTGAAGAGTACATGGATAAGGTTAACGCTAAGATCGGTACCAATTACAAGCTGTTCAACTACTACGGCGCAGAGGATGCTGATCGCGTAATCATCGCTATGGGCTCTATCTGTGACGTTGCAGAAGAGGTTATTGACTACTTGAACGCTAACGGCGAAAAGGTTGGTCTGGTTAAGGTAAGACTGTACAGACCCTTCCGCGCCGATAAGCTGATCGAAGCTATCCCCGCAACCGCTAAGAAGATCGCAGTTCTTGACAGAACCAAGGAGCCCGGCGCTTTGGGTGAGCCCCTGTACCTTGACGTTGTAACCGCTCTTGCACAGGCCGGCATCAAGAAGACTGTTGTTGGCGGCAGATACGGCCTGGGTTCTAAGGATACTCCTCCTTCCTCTATCTTCGCTACCTTCGAAAACCTCAAGAAGAGAGCTCCCAAGAACAACTTTACCATTGGTATCGTTGACGACGTAACCGGTTCCTCTCTGCCTGAGAAGGTTTGCCCCGATACCGCTCCTGCAGGCACTATCTCCTGCAAGTTCTGGGGTCTTGGCGGCGACGGCACCGTTGGTGCAAACAAGAACTCCATCAAGATCATCGGTGACCACACCGACAAGTTCATTCAGGCATACTTCCAGTATGACTCCAAGAAGACCGGCGGTATCACCATCTCGCACCTGCGCTTCGGTGACACCCCCATCAAGTCTCCTTACTACATCAACAAGGCTGACTTCGTTGCATGCCACAACCAGGCTTACCTGAAGAAGTATGACATGGTTTCCGACGTAAAGCCCGGCGGAACCTTCCTTTTGGACTGCGAGTGGAACACCGTTGAAGCTCTGTCCAAGCACCTGCCCGCAAAGGTTAAGGAGTACATTGCCAACAACAATATCAACTTCTACGTTATCAACGCTACCGACCTTGCAACCAACCGCATCGGTAACGCTAAGGTTAAGAACACCGTTCT
>JAZULL010000076.1:0-10199 GCA_045603085.1 Eubacteriales bacterium
GGTTACATACTTTAAAATTAACCTATCTCAAAGATAAGAATAATAAGTGATATTGTGAGACAGGTCTCACAGTGATATTTTGCCTTTCGGCAAAGTGATATGAAAACCTATCGGTTTTCGTGATATTATATCCGCCCTTAAAACTGCCCGAAGGGCAATATAACTATGCGTAGCATAATATAACTGCGAAGCAATATAACTCGCCTTTGGCGAATATAACTGAGGCACCTTCCTTATGGAGGGTGCCTCAAGTGGTGGTTTTTCGTTTTGGTGACCCATCGGAGAATCGAACTCCGGACACCATGATTAAAAGTCATGTGCTCTGCCATCTGAGCTAATGGGTCATATATTGCGGTACAAAATTTCGTACCGTAATATATTATCACACAAAAGTGATTTTGTCAACAGTTTTTTGCGGAAAAATCAAACAATCTTTCAATCCAACGCCAGTGCTTTGAGCTTGGTGGCAAAGACGGCAATGTTCTCCTCCGAAATGGTGGGGAGCACCATGTCCTCGCGCTGGTCGCCGTTCGCACCGCCGCCCAGGATATTGTCGCGCTCGATCTTCAAGATCAGCTTATCCCAAAGATTTTTGGCATGCGCGGGCACCATTTCCCCGCCAAAGCAGGCAAGATCAAACGCGCGCTCGCGCTGGGCATCGGTCAGCACCTTGTCATAGTATTCGTCCGCGCTGTCGGGAAAGCCGCACAAGAGAAAATATCCCGTCTGCTTTGCGCCGAGCACCGCGTCCCATTTTTTGACGTACTCGCGCATGGGCTTATACAGCTTTCCGTAGCGGATACTGCTCCCCATGACCACCACGTCGTAAGCGCTCGGGTCACTTGCCGCATCGGTAGCCTCGCACAGCGTGACGTCGCGCCCCGAAAGTGCATCCGCCAGCAGCTTTGCCGCCGTTTTGGTGCTTCCGGTCTTACTTGCATATACGATCAGAATTTTTTTCATACGTCACCTCATTGTGTGCATTCCACAGTCGTGCCGTCGGTACGAAGCAGGAACGTACCGTTATAGGAATAGTAGGTCAGCGCACCCAGATTGCGCAGCAGATACACCAACTCCATCTCAATGGCCTCAACGGAATCTGTGCAGATCACGCCGTACCCGGGCTTGATGGCTGTCACGGTATCGCGAAGCGCCTTATTATGGCTGCCGTGGTGCGGAAGCTTGACAAAATCGTACTCCCCTGCATACTGCGCTTGCGCGTTGAAATCCTCGCATCTTGCCTTTTCGGCGTCGCCCATGAACAAGGCCGAGAAATCACCAAGCGTAAGGCCGCAGATCAGCGAGAGATTGTTGTCCATGCTGTCCTCGGGAATGGGCTCTTCATGGCTCAGATCGGGGTACACGCGAGAGACGTTGATCCACAATTTGCCGGCTTCCAAGGCAATTTCGGTGTCCTCGTTGAGCTTATGGAGGGTTGTGACGGCGGCGCGTTTTTCTGCCGCCTCGATCATGGAGCGGTAAAGCCCCGAATCGCGCACGTAATTAGGGGCATACACGTGCGTGACCTCAAAATCCTCGATCACGCCTGCGGCGCTGCCGATATGGTCATTGTCAAAGTGGGTCAGGATGAGATGATCAATGCGCGAAATACCCAGCGACTCCAAGGCGTCGCTGATCTGTCCGTAATCGTTGGCGTCGGCTGTGTCTATCATGATCACGGTATTGTCCAACGTGATCAGAATGCAATCCGACTTGCCGGTTTTGAGCACGCGCATTGTCAGCAAATGCTCGGCGTCCGTAAACGCATCTCCGGGGGTCAGTGAGCCTGCATTGCCGCCCGTGGTCGTTCCCTGCTCAAGCTCGCCGCTCGAGGGCTCGCCCGTGCTCTCCTGACCGCCCGGGGTCAGCACCACGCCGCTACATGCGCCAAGGCACACAGTCAGCAGCATACACAGCACGGCCAAAAATAATTTATATCTTTTCATCAAATCACTCCGTAAAAAAAGATGGATGGAGCTCTCTCCATCCACCATTATAGCGTAAACTGATCTATTTTACAAGAGTATTTGCACACCCTGCAGAAAAATTTACACTTATTGCTCTTCCATTGCTTCAAAAGCCGCGCGGATCTCCGATGGCGCAAAGCCCTTGGAAAGCATTTTCACGTACAGCTTATTCTGTTCGTCCCCTTCGGGCAAGGCGTGACGGCATTCCTTTTGCAAGGCGTGCAGGCAGACCTCGTCAAAATCTACCTCGTCAAGATACGCTTGCACGTCGGCATCTGATGCATCATAGCCCTTGGCGCGCAGGTCGTATTCCACGCGTCTGCGACCGCGAAGCTTTGCCACGCTGCGCTCGGCCTCGCGCAAGGCGGCAGAGCTCTCGCGCAGATATCCCGCCTCGATCAGCATAGTGACCGCGACCTCGGCGTGCTCCTTCGAGCTTCCCTTTTGCACCAGCTTGTAGGTCAGCTCGCGCGCCGATCTGTCCCCATAGGAAAGCGAGGTCAGCCCGCGCACAAATGCACGGCAGATACCCGATGCATCCGCGATTCTCTCGGCGGTCTCGGTGTCGATCTCGCCCACCGACAGATGCAATTCCTCAAGCTGCGGGAGCAGCAGCGGATATTTTTCCTTTTGATACTCCTCTGCACTCTCGCCGCGCATGATCAGCGTCACCCATACAAGCCCTTTATCGGGCACGGGCGTGATACGCTTGATACGGATCTCCATATTTTACTCTTCGTCCTTGAGCACGCGGATGTCGAATGCATCGTCATCATCGTCCTCCAGATCGAATTCCTCTTCCACGATCACATCCTGATTTGCAAGCAGGGCGCGTACCTTTTCCTCGATCTCTGCCATGAGCACGGGATTGCCCTCGATCAGCTTGCGCACGTTGTCCTTGCCCTGACCGATTCTCTCGCCGTTATACGAGAACCACGAGCCGCTCTTCTTGATGATATCCGCATTGATGGCATAATCCAGCACCTCGCTGGAGCGGGAGATGCCCTTGCCGTACAGAATATCAAACTCTGCTACACGGAAAGGAGGCGCAACCTTATTCTTGACGATCTTGCACTTGACGCGGTTACCGTAGATCTCGCCGCCGTTCTTGAGCTGATCGGTCTTTCTGATGTCGATACGAACCGACGCGTAGAACTTGAGCGCGCGGCCGCCGGTGGTGGTTTCGGGGTTGCCGTACATCACGCCAACCTTTTCACGCAGCTGGTTAATAAAGATAACGACACAGTTGGACTTATTGATAACGGCCGACAGCTTACGCATAGCCTGCGACATCAGACGCGCCTGCATACCCATCTGCGCCTGACCCATGCCGCCCTCCAGCTCCTGCTTGGGAACCAAGGCGGCTAGCGAGTCGATGACCACGCAATCGATCGCCCCCGAGCGCACCTGCGCCTCGGTGATCTCCAGCGCGTCCTCACCGCAATCGGGCTGAGAAACCAGCAGATTGTTGATATCCACGCCAAGCGCCTTTGCATAAATGGGGTCGAGCGCGTGCTCCGCGTCGATAAAAGCGGCCTCGCCGCCTGCCTTCTGTACCTCTGCTACGATGTGCAGAGCCACGGTGGTCTTACCCGAGGACTCAGGGCCAAAGATCTCAATAATTCTGCCCTTGGGAACGCCGCCGATACCCAGCGCCATGTCCAGCGAGATAGATCCCGTGGAAACCGCCTGCACCTCCATGTGCGCGTTCTCGCCCAGACGCATGACCGCGCCCGCGCCAAATTCGCGCTCGATCTGCGCCATGGCGGTATTGAGCGCTCTCTGCTTTTCAGCCTTCTTATCTACAACAACCTCGGGGGTAACTGCCTTCTTTGCCATAATAATATTCCTTCCCTTCCGCCTGCGAGTGCGCAGGCCCTCATTCTGTTATGGCAATATTATACACCCACGCAGACCGTTTGTCAATAGGTTTTGCAAATGTTTTGTTCCGAAATCGGAATTTTATTTTTTAACGCCATTTGATGCTGGTTCCTTTTATTCCGATTTTGGATGGTTCAGTCAACCAACAAGACGGGTCAGACAAGATTGACAAGTTCCCTTTTCTCATGTTATAATATAATAATTGAGTTGGGAGGTGGAGATATGAAAATAGCTGTGATAGGCTTTAGCGGTGCCGGAAAATCCACACTGGCCGCAGCACTCGGGAAGCATTATGACATTCCCGTATTACACATGGATGCAATTCATTTTTTACCGAATTGGGTGGAACGCGATGACGCTGACATGCTCCGTGACGTGCAGCAGTTTCTTTCCGAGCATGATTCGTGGGTCATCGATGGCAATTACTCACGCATCTTATTTGATGCACGAATAGAGCAAGCAGATCGCATCGTCATCCTGCAATTCAATCGTCTTGTATGTTTTTGGCGTGCATTTTGGCGTTCGAAAAAATACAAGAACCAAACCCGCCCGGATATGGCTCCCGGCTGCATGGAAAAATTCGATAAAGAATTTGCACGCTGGATATTATTTGAGCAAAAGCGAAAGGTCAAGCGCTACAAGCTGTTGCAAGAGCAGTACGGTAATAAGATCACCATGATCCGCAACCAACGGCAGCTGGATAAATTCATGAAAAATCCGGGATAATTCAACACACTCTCTCAAGCCCTTGCGACATAGCCGCGCAACGGATATGTCATCCTCGAGCAAGCATCCTCTGCCAAGATCCTTCGCTTCGCTCAAGGATGACAGGCAGAGGATGCGCTGCGAAGGATCTTGCAAGGGCGCAGATTGTTTTCACACCACGACATGTGCGGTCGCCCGCACGGACACATACCGACCAAACAGCCGCGGCAGATGCCGCGGCTGTTCAATATTCATGGAATTAACTGACCGGCGCACCCGGTTCGGGCATTGGATCTCGGTCAACTGTTGCATTCACTTCGCTGTCCCATACAATAGAAATTTCAGATCCATTGTAGGACAAAACGCCTGTACGAACAGCGTCATGCTTCATAGACTCTGTTTCTTTGACACACAAAACACCGTCTCGCAAAAAGAGGTAATAGTCGCCAAGTACTCCACCCGTCTCGGTAAAAACCGTTTCTTTTGCTGAAAAATCAATAATCACAATACCCTGACGAACTATACCATAACCAATGCTTCTACCAAAGCAAAGCTCGGGAGTGCCATCGCCGGTCAGATCACTCAAATAAAAGCTGGTACAATATCCGCCAAACAAACATGTGTCATCCACATAAATCTCTCCACTCTCTCTATGCTCGATCACCGCATTGCCGAGCTCAGGTAAAGAAACCGAGAAATACGGATATCTCTCACTATCATCAGGGTGATATGCATCCCATATTCTCAAGCCGTTCCCTTGGGGCTTTCCGCTTTCCGGCTCTGTCGTATTAGGGCTTGTTTCGGACGGCTCGGTGGTAAGTGCTTCGGCATCCTGCGTGCCGGCCAATTCTCCATATCCCGGCACGGGATCGGTCAGACAGGCCATAAAGTAGATGCTGTCATACTGCAGACCTCCGTTCCAGCCCGTTCCCCAATAGTACGCCTGTAAATAGCACTGCAGCGCCAATCTTCCATCCGGCAAAACCATCACCTGACCGATGTCTTTTCCCGAATTTCCCAAGCATCCTTCGGAAAGTCTGTCCATATATGCGCTGATCTGACCGATTATCTCCTGCGGGATATCTTGTGCATAGCGCATAGACCCCAAATAGCTGAACTTAATGCTACGCATATTTCCCGCGCGGTCAAAACGAACGATTGCACGGTCACAGCTCTTTCGATCCCCAACGTATCTGATATATTCACAGTAATAAAAGCCCGATTGTTCGTATATGCTCGGTGTATACGCTTCGGGATCACGCACGTTGCTTGCCAAAAGCTCATACGTCGCGTCGAGCATTTCCTGCTCAGTCAAAGCAAAGGAGGCCGGTTGATCCACAGTTTCAAAGTATTCCCTGCAAACACATTCCCCGGTTTCCACGTCCACAAATGCATAGTATTCCGAGCCATCCTCTTGCGTCAGATAATACATGTGTACCGCCTGACTCTGAAGCGATGACGTCAATGACAACACGTACGGCAAGGCCAAAGATTCTTCAAAAGAAGATTGACCGCCCGTCAGATAATAGTACGGTGCCGCATCGGGATCCTGATATTCTTCACGGTAAAAATTGAAGTCAATTTCATCCGAAAAAAATCCCCCTGCCGATGACGAAACACTGTAGGTCAGATATTCCGGCTCATCCAGATATGCCCCATATTGCAAGCTCTTGAAAGCATAATCCGGGTACTGCGAATGCGTCAGAACGTTGAGAACGGGCACGTTTTGCATGATCTCCCACAGCGTAGGTGACACGTTCTGCTCGATGTGCTCGGCTGTTTGCTCCTGCCAAGGCTTAAAGCCCTCAATGCGGTTGAGCTGCTCGCTCAAGGCTCCGGGGTCCCCTCGCAAAATGGCTCTGCCCTCGGGGTGTGCAAGCATCCCCACCGGCACGCACGCGCCGATGACCAAGACAAGGCAGGCCGCTATGATAAGCACGCGCAGAGCGCGCTTTTTGCGCATGGCCTTGTGGGACAGTTGCAGATCCATTTTGCGGTATCTTTCCAAAAATCGGTCGTCAAGCTCGCCGATCAGGCTGAAAAATTGCTCCTTTTTCATACGTCGATCCCCTCCTCTTCAAAGCGGGCACGAAGCTCGCGCTTGATCTCGGCCAATTCTCTGTTGACCGAGGACGTGCTGCAGGAAAGTCTTTTGGAGATCTGCGCTACGGTAAAGGAATAGAAATAGCGGGACATAAATACGTACACTCTTCGGTCGGTCGCGCTGTCCAGATACTCGGCAAGAATGCGTCTGACCGTGGCGGCCTGCAGGTCGCTTGCAAGATCGTGCGGATCGGGGAGAAACTCCTGCACCTCGTCCAAGGGATGACAGGCTTCTGCCGGCACGCGCTTTTTACGGTTGGCCTTCTCGATGCGGCTCAGCGAAAGATTGCGCGTGATCTTAGCCAGAAATGCATGAAAAATATTCGGTCTTTCGGGCGGAATGGCATTCCAGGTTCGCAGATACGTATCCTGCAGGCATTCCTCGGCATCCTGCTCGTTGGCAAGAATGTTATAGGCCACCGTGTGCAGATACTCGCTGTATTTTTTATCGGTCTCGTCAATGGCGCGCTCTTCCCTGGCAAAATACAGATCAATGATCTGCTCGTCGGTCAGCACGCCACCGCGTTTTGTCTGTCCCATTCGTGTGCCTCCTTAAATATTGTGTTGTCTTGTGGGCCTTCACTTATATAGACCGCGTTTTTGGGAAAATGTATCACCTGTATTATAACACAGAGCAAAAAATGTTGCAATAGAAAAAGAGCCTCGCGACAGCAAGGCTCTTTACTTATTCTGTAATCCCGGTCTGCTCCTCGGGCTTTTTACGCTCGGGAAACAGTCGCTCGATGTCCTCGGGCTTGATACGGAGAATGCTGATCACCATGAACACGGTGACGATCACGGCAAGCACGGCGGTGATGACCACGGTCGCGGTATCCCAGCGCACGCCGCCACCCAGATACAGGATGGTGCCGCCGATATCAAACACGGTATGCAACAGCACGCAATACCAGATGTTAGCGGTTTTGAGCAGCACGATGGCGCACATGCCGCCGATCAGGAAGGAATATCCCACCTGCATGACGGTCGCGCCCACGCCTGCGCCAACCGCGAGGTTGACCAGATGCACAAGCCCGAACACGGCACAGCATGCGGCGGTCGTCCAGAAGATCTGCTTTGTGGATTTGCGTCGGCCGTCCAGCACCATCAGATAGAACAGTCCGCGGAATGCAAATTCCTCGAAAAGTCCGATGGACAGACAGTACAGCACCACCATGACCACGCCCATGGGCGGGTCGGTCACGTAAGCCGCGCCCGTGACAAGGCCGATCAGCGGGAAATTGTTGACGGCAACTGCCAGCGAGGGCAACACAAACAAAAGCGATCTCAAAATCGGCTTTTGCAGAGGATTGAACACGCGATAGCCCATATACACGGTCATGCAGATGAACACGATAAAGCCTGCGGTATCCATGACCATGGTGTCCAGCATGGCCTTGCGGAATTCCGCATCGGTGACCCAGCCGGCCAGCACCTCGTTTGCCACCAGCGCGTCCGCCCACAAAAGCTTATACAGCACCACCAGCACCGCGCAAGCGGCCAGGATGATCATGCAGACCTTGCGGTTAAGTTGCAGACGCTTCATCATGCACCTCTGCGGCCTGCTCGGTCTCCTGCCCTGCCGCCTGCTCGGCATATTTGCGGGCGGTATAGCCTCTGACGTACCTCTCAAGGAAGATCACGCCCGCGCCCACCGCGATCAGAAGCAGCGCGGTCTGCTGAGAGGGAGACAGGAACGGGAGAATGCCCTCTCCTCTTGCATCGGCACGCAGATACTCGGCAAAGAATCTCCACACACCGTAGGCCATCATATAGATAGAAAGATTATAATGCTTGTTCTTTAACACACGAAGGATCAGCACGGCGGCCAGCGCAAACAGGAACAGCGCCTCAAGCAGCTGTACCGGAACAGCGTAAAACGGCTTAACCGAGCCGTCGGTATACAGCGTATAAAAGGTGAAGGTGTACCACTGCTTTTCGGCACACACAGCACCGTGACAGCAGCCCGCGCCCAGGCATCCCAGTCGGCCAAAGCCGTGCGCCAGCGGGATAATGGCACCTGCGATGTGCGCCGTGGGGAAAAAGTGATGAATGTGCTCCTGCTTTTTGAACAGCAGCGAGCCAATACCGAAATATACGATCAAAAACACCAGCACGCCGCCCACAAGGCCGCCGTAGAAGGTGGCACCCGTGCCCCAGAAGTCCCAGAATTTTGCATCGGGCGCGGTGGCAAGGGCAGCCTTCCAGTTATAGAAGGTCTGGGTCAGCGCGGCGGCATAATAGCCAAGGCCGATCGCGACAAGACCCGAGATCAGCGTGAAATTCTGAATCTTAGCCCTGTATTTCGCTCTGTCCGCAAACACGCGATACAAAGCAAGGCAAGACAGCACACCGATCATAAGAAAGATCTCGTACAGTCCCAGTCGGAACTGCTCGCCTAAATCAATAATGTTATAAGGATACAATGTTCGTCCTCCAATAATTTAATCAGCTTTACCGTTCATGCGGAGCTCGTCCAGATCCGACTTGGTCACCAGCACCTTACGCGGCTTGTTGCCGTCCTGCGCCGAGATAAAGCCAAGCTCCTCCATGCGGTCAAGCAGACCCGCCGCACGGCCGTAACCGACCTTGAGATAACGCTGGAGCATCGAGGTAGAGGCCTTACCCTCGGTTACCACGACCTCAACGGCCTCCCAAAGCTTTTCGTCCTCGCCGTCATCGCCGCCAAGGTCACCGTCAGCACCGCCACCGGAGCCCTTCTTGGCATTGCCGCACTTGGCAGCCTCTTCGTCGATCTGTCTTGTAAAGTTATCGTTATACTTGGCAGAGCCGTTCTGGGTCTTGACAAAGTTGACCACGCGCTCAACCTCACCGTCGCTGACGAATGCGCCCTGCACACGCATGGGCTTGGAGCTGCCGACGGGTGCATACAGCATATCGCCGCGGCCGATCAGCTTTTCCGCGCCGCCCACGTCAATGATGGTTCTGGAGTCGACCTGAGAGGACACGGTGAACGCGATACGGGAAGGAATGGTGGCCTTGATCAAGCCGGTCACGACGTCAACGGACGGACGCTGTGTACCGATGATGATATGAATACCGGCGGCTCTTGCCTTCTGCGCAAGACGGCAGATGGAGTCTTCAACGTCGCCGGGGGCGGTGAGCATAAGGTCTGCAAGCTCGTCGATGATAATGACGATCTTGGGCATGATGGGCATATCGGGGTTGTCCTTGGCAACAGCGTTATAGCCCTCGATATCGCGCACACCAGCCGCCTCGATTATCTCAAAGCGGTTTTCCATTTCCGTACAAGCCCACGCCAAAGCACCCGCCGCCTTCTTGGGGCTGGTGACCACGGGCACGAGCAGGTGAGGAAGCTTATTGTAAAGGGCAAGCTCAACCTTTTTTGGGTCGATGAGTATGAGCTTGAGCTCCTCGGGGGTCGCTCTGTACAAAAGGCTGATGATTATTGAGTTGATACAAACGGATTTACCCATACCCGTAGCACCTGCGATAAGCATGTGTGGCATTTTAGCAATATCGCCAAGCACTGCGTTACCGGTAACGTCCTTGCCGAAGCATGCC
>JAZULL010000077.1:0-24453 GCA_045603085.1 Eubacteriales bacterium
TCGGTGGTGTCGGTCTCGGTATCGGTGGTGTCGCCGCCGGGTTCGGTGGTGTCGGTCTCGGTATCGGAGGTGTCGCCGCCGGGTTCGGTGGTGTCATCGGAGGTGTCACCGCCGGGTTCGGTGGTGTCATCGGAGGTGTCACCGCCGGGAACAGTGGTGTCGGTCTCGGTATCGGTATCAGTATCGGTGGTTACGTCCTTGTGGTTACCGCAGACGCAATCGCCGGTGGTGGAGTTCCAAGCGTGTGCTTCATACTTCACGTAGCCGCAAACCGAGCAGGTGTAAGCGTGGTTATCATCGTCGTAATCAACGCATGCACCAAAGGTGTGGTTGACAGACTTGTGCGCTTCCTGGAAGGTGCGGTCTGCAGGGCTGTTATTAAAGGTAGTGACGGGATCAGCACCTCTGCTACCAACGTTACCGTTTACATCCACAACTCTCCACTCTGCTGCATAGTGACCGGTAGCGGTTGCTGCAGGCAGAGGGCTTACGAATGCGGGAACGTTTGCAGCGGTAAAGGTATCACCGTTGTCAACGTTGACCTCAACGACGCTGATAACGTTGCCGTTGACGTCATTGAAGGTGATCTCGTACAGATACTGCTCGTAATCTACTGCATAGTAGGAGAAGTGAGAGGTGGAGAATACGATCTGCTGTGCACCGACTTCTGCGCTCAGGCCCTGTGCACCTGCATCACTTACGTAGTAAACGTAGCCGTGATACTTGTCGATGTTTGCCTCGAAGGGCACCTTAATGGTGGCATTACCTGCATTGAATGCAGAGCCGACCAGATCAAAGCTGTAAACTGCATCGAACTCACTCCAAGCAGGAGCGTTGGAGGGCCATTCTGCCTCGGTACCGATCAGAGAGGAAACCTCAAAGACGACCTCATCGGCGGTCATGTTGGCAAAAATGTTGCGAAGAGCTGCATTGTCCAGCGTGATCGAGATGCTGTGTGCACCGGGAATGCTTGCATCAGCAGTGATGTGAGCCTCCAGAGATGCGCTCTCGGAAAGTGCCAGCTTGATGATGGGGGTAATGATTGCGGATGCGGTTACGCGGTTATCGATAATCTCGTAATCGCCAAAGAATACCTTATATACGACGGAGCCGTCTGCGGCGGGTACGCGCTCAACGGTAACGCCGTCGCCGTAATTCTGCTCGCTTGCAACGCCAAAGGTTGCCTCGTAGGTTGCGTGTGCGGTAGCAGCGGGAACGGTGGTGTAAACAACGCCCTGGGACTTCCAGCCTGCAAACTTGTAGGTATACAGGTAATCGTCAGCCTTGAAGGGGGTGGGAACAACGACGGTTGCACCGTACTTGTACTCCTGGGTGGTGGTAACGCCTTCCACGATGAAGGTCAGGGTTGCCCAGTAATCAGCGGTGTAGGTTGCATCACCGGTCACTGCGGGCAGCTCCATACCAAAGCCTTCCCAACCCTTGAAGGTCAGGGTGGACTTGTCGGTATAGCTTGCATCCAGAGTGGGAATCTCACCGTATGCAAATTCCTTGGAAACCAGGTTGCCAAGAATATCGAATACGACGGTGTAGGTTCTGACGTCCTCTGCATATACGGCTGTGTAGATCGCATCTGCAGTGGCCTCGGGAAGCTCGCCTACGTAGAGGTTACCCTGGGCATCCATCCAGCCCTTGAAGGCATAGACGTTTGCTACGGTGCTGTCCTTGGTGGGAAGCAGACCGTTATATACGGGAGTGGTGCCGTGAGCGAAGATGCCGCTATCAAGAACGGTGCCGTCCTCGTCCACGAAGGTGATGGTGTACTCGTGTGCTACGTACTTTGCATATACCACGGTATCAGCACCGGGCATTACGGTCAGCTCGTTACCCTCTGCATCAACCCAGATCAGATCGTAACCGACCTTCTCGTTGGTATAGTAAGGAGCAAGCTCAGCCTTGTAAGGCAGGAAGCCCTCGAACACAACCTGATCGCCGTCCATGAAGGTGACGGAATACAGACCGGAAACGTTGACAACGATCTCGACCTCGCTGGTGAAAGCGCGCTCGGGAATGTAGTCAGCGAATACGACGGTTCTGCCGTAAGCGGTGAAGCTTACGTCTGCAAGCAGGTTCTTGAGCCATGCGCCGGGGTTATAGGTGGTATCGAATGCCCAGCTGAATTCGCCGTCACCCTTGTAGGTATCGGTCAGCTTAGCATCCCGGAACTTAGCGGGAATTCTGTTGAACAGCGCATCGATGATGGCATCTGCATAATCGTAAGCGGTCTGTGCCTTGGCGGAATCGGGAATGCGGTTCTGGTAGTCTGCGAATGCTTCAACCATACGGTCCACGATTGCCTGTGCACGGCTCTCGCTAACGTTCAGCTTAGCGGCAACTGCTGCTACTGCTGCATCCATCTTTGCACTGCCTACAAGTGCATCGGCATCCTTAAGTTGAGTCAGAGCTGCCAGATCCTCAAAGGAAACAGCCTGCATGACGTTGTAGATCGACTTGATGGTAACCGAAGCCTCCTTGCCGGAAACAGACTCGGGAACCTTGTCAATCAGGATATCACCGTACTTCTGCACAAGATCGAATGCAGGACGGAGCTCATTGAACTTTTCCACTACAGCCTGATCGTCAACGCCCTCGGTGGGAACGCTGTCGAGCATGTAGTTGAGAACGTCGGTAAACTGCTCATAGGTCAGCATATCGAATACGGACAGCAGCTCGCCAACGGTTGCGCTCTCGCTCAGGGTTGCAACGATGAGCTGCTTGGTCTCGTCGGAGATCGCAGCGTTGTTGAGCGCCTTGCGCAGGGACATGGTGAATGCTGCGGGAACGGTAATCTCAACGTAGAGGTCACCATCCTGCTTTGCAAGATAATCCACAGCGGTGGAAACTGCAGCCGCTGCCTTGCGGATCAGAGCCATATTGCCCTTGAGGGCGATCTGCAGATCAAAGGTGTAGTCCTGCTTACCGTTTGCGCCCAGGGTGATCTCATAAGTATTCAGAACGCCGTCATCGCCAACGTTGGCAACGTCACCGGGTCTGATGGGATCGGACAGAACAGCCTGCTTGATGCCGTCCACCGAGATCATCTTACCGTAGTTGCCTGCCTGAACGTCAGCCATCAGCTCGATGAGCTGGCTTGCGCTGTAGCCTTCAATACCGAACACCTCGTAGCCGTTTACGTCTACGGTGTTGGTCTTGGAGTTATACATGTGCATAGCGGCGGACTGCAGGAATGCCGTCAGAGCGTCCTTGTATGCGCTCTGCGCACCGCCGCCTCTGACGTCGCCCAGGACGTCACGCAGGATCTCATTGTAGTTGGTAGCGTCTACGTTGACGTACAAAGTGGCAACGCCATTCTTGTAAACCATCTCGTATTCGCCGTAGTTAAAGGGCATGCCGTTGACGTCGGAGACGATCTCCCGGACGATATCCACGGTCTCACCCTTGACGGTGATGTCCTGGTCGGGCATCAGCACGTAGTCAAAGCTCCATGAAACGTACTTACCTGCGCTGACAGAGCCCACGGTAGGCTGCTTGATCAGCTGCTTGTAGGTGTACTCCTGCTTTGCAACTGCCTGACCGTCCAGAACCCAGGTTACGGTGTAGGTGGGCTCTACGTAATCGGGGTCCTCAGCCTTGTTCTGCTCCTCGCGCTGCTGGTGCTGAATGGATTCCTTCAGATCTTCAACGCTTGCACCGTTCTGAACGGCGTCCATGACGTTGTCGATGCTGCCGAAATACTCCTCAACGACCTTGCCGCTGGTCAGAATATCGGACCAGGACTTTTCAACGGCGGTCTTGTCGTACTTTGCAGTCCAGGTCTGGTTGCCGTCTGCATCAACGACCTTGTCCCAACCGATGAAGGTGTAGGAGAAGTTGGAGTCGGTTGCCTTGTCGGTCAGAATGCCTGCATCGGTTGCGGGCGCGTCCTGCTCAAAGGATCTGACGACGGTGCCGTTGCCGGTCACGAAGGTAACCGTGTAGCCGTCCTGGACAGGATGAAGCTCGGTTGCACTGAAAACTGCCACGTAGGTAGCAGCTCCCTTAACAGCCATGATCACAGGGCTCCAGCCTGCGAAGGTATAGCTGTAGTGCTCATCGTCTGCCTTGACGGGGGTTTCGCCCGTGTAAACGGGTGTTTCACCGTACTTGTAAACATCCTCGGCAATGATCTCGTCGCCGACCTTCCAAGTAATGGTGAATTCCTCTGTGAATACGCTATCGATCACAGAATTCAGGTTGTCCAGCGTCTTGTTTTCTTCGTCCTCAGCGGCATTGCTGTCACCGAGCAGGCTGTCCGCGGACTCCTTAAAGCTTGCGTCGCTGTTATACTGGTTTTCGACGTACTCCTTCATCTGTTCAGCAGCGTCAGGATCGTTCTTGACGTTGTTGTACTGCTGGAGCATGCCCATCAGAAAACCAAGATCTCCGCCTGCCAGAGCGGACAGGTCGTTGGCCTCTGCAGCGAACGCGGGAACGGTGATTACAGAAGCCAGCATTGCCAAACACAGCACGGCAACAAGGATTCTGCAACCAAGTTTTGCGGTCTGCTTCATTGGTTTTTCCTCCAAAAAATAGAATTTTAAGACTCGGGATGCACTGCCATCCCTACCTATATATGGCTTGGGCGCCTTAACGAAATTTATGCATATAGTGAACGCAGGCTTCTATCCGCTTTTTGCAAAATAGGCCTAATCCCCTATAATAGGTATATTATAGCACGAATCCTTTATTTTGTCAAGCAAAAAGACTTCTACGACAAAGGATATGCTGCCCTTGACCGCATGTTTCCCCTGCACCCCCGGGATGGGGATTTTTTCGGATAAAATGCACAAATATCTTCACTAAATGCACTGTTTTTCGTCAAATAGGTGCCGTAATAGTTCAAAAGTGACCGTTTTCTGTGTGTTACAATCGTATCGTCATTATTTGTTTACATATTGTTTACAATTTTCGACAGCCGTTCCGCCGCGAGCGCACGTCCTTTGTCGCCTTCGCTGTTTTCGACATAATATCTATGTTTTGTTTATATTTCTACTTATTGTTTACCTTTAGCCATCCCGGCGCAAGACACAAAAAAAGCCCGTGCATCCTTGTGGGATGCACGGGCCGTGCACGTTTATTTAACAGGATCTGCCGATCCTAAGATGCGGAAGAATCAGTCCTTCTTCTTAGCAACTACGCATGCGCCCAGAGCGATGATTGCGAGAACGCCTGCGCCAACGATGCCCTTGCAGTCGTTCTTCTCAACAGGAGCCTCGGTGGTAGCTTCTTCGCTGCCCTCGGGAGCGGTGGTAGCGTCGTCTTCCTTATCGTCAGCCTTGGTGGTATCGTCTTCCTTATCGTCAGCCTTGGTGGTGTCTTCCTCTTCCTCGGTGGTGATCTCCTCAACGGTTACAGAGCCCATGCCCTTGAGTTTCAGGACCATACCTGCATTCTCGGGATACCAGCCGTCAGCAGCTGCCAGAGAGCCCAGAGCTGCGGAGGTGCCCCATGCACCCTGAACGCCGGTGGTGTCAGAGGTGTGATCCAGGTAGCAAACCAGCATGTTCAGGAAGATCTCATCTTCGCCGCCCTTCCACTCGGGAAGCTCCTCTTCGGACAGCTTGGTGCAGATGTCTCTGTACAGAGTCTGCCAGGAGATAGCGAACTCAGCATACCAGCCGGAGCCGTCTTCAGCAGCCTTGGTAGCACCCTTAACAGTGCCGTCTGCCCACTCAGCCTCATCGTCGGAAGCCATGTAGTAGTCAATGGTGGAAGCATCGTCACCGTCGATGCACTGAACAGTGATATCTACGGTGTTGTCTTCCTGCAGACCGAAGGAATAGAATACAGCTCTGTTATAGCCCTCGGTAGCAGCAGCCCAGCCGTTGAAGTCAAGCTGGATCTGGAAAGCGTCGCCGCTGTAAGAGTTGTCATCGGAATACGTAACGTCGCTGTCGTTGATCTTGAACGCGATGTAAAGGAATTCAGCGTCAGCGCCAAACCACATGTTGATAGACCAGTTCTCGTCTACCTCGCCAACCCAAGCGTCAAGGTTGTACTTGTCGATATCGTATCTCTTGAATACGTCGGGATAAGCCTGCCAGTCGGAAACGTCGCCGTCCAGCGTAATAACGTCGGACATGTCCTCCATGTACTGAGAAGTAACTTCGCCGAATGGCTCCCACTCGGACTCGTCAACTTCTGCATGAGCAACGAGAGCGCCGAGAGAAGCCAGCATAGCAGCTACAACCAGCATTGCCAAAAACTTCTTCATAAAAGTTTTCCTCCATAAAAAATAATTTTTTTGTAGACCGCACAGTGCGGATATTTACTCTATAATGTTACATGCGATATATGTCTGCATTTTGGACTATTTGTTAACTAATTGTAACGTTGAGAGATAATTTTAGCATCTGCGGTATACTTGACCAAACTATCAGTTGAATATTTGTGCACTTTATCCAATCGGCTTAAAACAGCAGCTTGAGCCTTGTTCCGCAGGCAGACTGCTCGTCAAGCAGCCAACTGTCGCAAAGAGGCACCAGGCCATCGATGCCGTGAGCAGACAACACGCGCGGAAACGCTTGCGGGTCGCTCGTCTGTCCCAGCATCACGTCGCCCAGCATCAGCACACATCCGTCCGCTCCGACCGCGGGCTGCTCCCACGTCACCCTAAGCTCCTCGGACACGGTCACCTTGCCGTCCGCATCCGGCACAAAGTCGCAAAGCCCCTTGCCGGGAATATAGACCGCCAGCACCAAGCCCTCGGTCTCTCCCGATACAGTATACGTTGCACGGCAGGCGTAAGGATACTCGGTTTTGCATGACACGTGCACGTTTTTACCCAAAACTCTCAGCTCCGCCTCGGATTCGGTCATGTACGGCACGATAATTTTATTTTCATCTATTAAATACGCGTAGCGCGCGCACGCGGCGAGTCCTTCGCCACCCCTCATGGAGCAGCACCACCACGCTTCATAGCAATGCGTACCCAGCATGCCGTCGGTCGCGCAGGTATCACAGCCAAAGCCGCCGTTTGCTCTCTGGGTGCGGAGCATGCCTCCCCACAGAATGCGGTTGATGATGGGCAGATACTTCCCGTCACCCGTTGCAACGTACAGCTGTGCGGCCACCATAAAGGAATCCACCACCGCGCAGGGCTCTGTCCACTCGGGCCTGCCAAACCAGTTTTGGTTTTCATAATTGACCGTCATGCCGTGCGCTAAATACTGATCAAAGATGCGCTTGGCGGCAGACAGATATTCCTCGTTGCCGCGCTCAAAATACATGCGCAGGATGCCGCGCGTGGCGGTCAGCGTGGCGTGGGTCTGCAGCTTCATGCCCACGGGATCGAGCGAGAGAAATTTTTCGATCATTTCGTCAAGCATTTCGCCAAGCCGCTGCTTCAGGAGCGAATCGGAACAGATGCAATAGGCATGGCTCAGACCGTCCAGCGGAATGTATGCACAGCCGGTATCGGTGGAAAGATGCCACTTGCCGCTGGTGGCGAACACGTGACCCGATTCCGCACCGCCGCCCGTGCGAAGTGCGGGATCGGTGGGGTATTCGCGATAAGTTTCTCTCAGGGGTAAAAACAGATTCATGACCACGCCCTCGATCAGAAACAGCGTCTCGTCCAGTCCTCTGTATTCATAATATGCACAAAGCGCGCGCAACAGCCAGCCGTGCCCCGACAACTGCTGCTCGTCGGCCTCGGGATGCGGCAGGCGTCTGCCGAGAAATCCGTTACCGTTCAGCCTTTGCGCCAGTTCCTTCATGGCCGCGTCCAACGCTATCGGCTCGCGGCCGGTCGCCATGGCGGTCAGCGTCTGCGAGAGCATGGCTCTGCCCTCCCAGTCACCCGGCCAGGTGTCGATGGACTGGCTCTCGAATACCTGCGGTGGGATATACATATCACTCTCAAGTCTTGCGATCTGTCGCTCAAGTCTTGCGGCAAGCTCGCCCTTCTGACGCACGCTTGCGGCGGATGCAAATTGCAGCTTCATGACGTTCTCCTGTTAATTAATGATGATTTCGGCAATATCCGCGGGGGTGGCGGCGATATACGTCGCGCCCGCTCTCTCCAATTCCTCTCTGTTGCCATAACCGAACAGCACGCCTACCGTATCAAGCCCGTGCGCGCTGCCGCCCAGCACGTCGTGCTCGCGGTCACCGATCATGACGCACTCGGACACGTCGGGGTTGCCCAGCAGCATAAGTGCACGCTCGACCACCTCTGCCTTGTTGGTGCGGGTGCCGTCCATATTGCTGCCCGCGACCGCGGTAAAATAGCCAATCAGATCAAAGTGCTCCAAAATCTGCTTGGCATAGCCCTCGGGCTTGGAGGTGGCAAGGCAGATCTTGACGCCCGTAGCCTGCAGCTCGGCCAGAGTCTCTCTGATGCCGTCGTAAACAAGGTTTTCAAAAATGCCCTTGACGCCGTAATATTCGCGGTAGCAGTCCACAGCCTTCATGGCGTCGGGACGCGAAAAGCCGTAATAGACCTCAAAGGATTCGTGCAGAGGCGGGCCGATAAAGCAGAAGAGCTGCTTTCTGTCCTCGACGGTGATGCCGAATTTAGCCAGCGCATACTGCACTGATCTGGTAATGCCCTCGCCGGGATCGGTCAGCGTGCCGTCCAGATCAAACAGCGCGTATCGGTAACGGATCATACAGATCCCCCTTCTTGCGCGCGGCGCCACTCGATAAACTCCTCGTACGTGCCCGTGCGGTCACACCACGTGCCGTCTTCGCGGATCTCTATGATGCGATTTGCCACGGTATTGACGATCTCATAGTCGTGAGAACTAAACAATATGTTACTTTTGAAATCAATGAGGCCATCATTGACCGCAGAAATCGACTCCAGATCCAGATGGTCGGTGGGTTGATCCACCACAAGGAAGTTAGAGCCGAACATCATCATGCGCGAGTACATGCATCTTGCCTTCTCGCCACCCGACAGCACCTCGACGCTCTTATAGACGCTGTCGCCCGAGAACAGCATTCTGCCAAGAAAGCCACGCAGATAGCTCTCGGTCTGATCCTTGGAGTACTGTCTCATCCAGTCCAGAATATTTTCCTTGTGTCCGTTGAAATAGGCGCTGTTATCATGGGGATAATACGAGGTAGAGATGCTCACGCCCCACTTGTAGCTGCCGCTGTCAGCCTCGTCCTCCTCCATGAGAATGCGGAAGAGCGCGGTAATGGCCATTTCGTTGCCCACAAACGCGATCTTGTCGCCCTTGCCCACCATGAAGGAAAGATCCTTGAACAGCACCTTGCCGTTCTGGGTCTTGGTCAGCTCCTTGACGCTCAGAATGTCCTTGCCCGGCTCTCTGTCCATGGAGAAGCCGATAAAGGGATAGCGGCGCGAGGACACCGGCAGCTCGTAGACCGTCAGCTTGTCCAGCAGCTTGCGGCGCGAGGTCGCCTGACGCGACTTGGATTTGTTGGCCGAGAAGCGCGAGATAAATGCCTGCAGCTCGGCGATCTTTTCCTCGGCCTTCTTGTTCTGGTTCTTGATCATCTTCTGCATCAGCTGAGAGGATTCGTACCAGAATTCGTAGTTGCCCACAAACATGCGGATGGCACCGTAGTCGATGTCCACGATGTTTGTGCAGACGTCGTTGAGGAAATGGCGGTCGTGCGAGACCACCAGCACCGTGCCAAAGTAGTCGGCAAGAAAATCCTCCAGCCATGCCACGGCGTCAAGGTCAAGGCCGTTGGTCGGCTCGTCGAGCAGAATGATGTCGGGGTTGCCGAACAGCGCTTGGGCCAAGAGGATCTTGATCTTGTCCTTTTCGTTCATGTCCGCCATGCTCTCCCACAGGCAGGACTCGTCAAGTCCCAGACCCTGGAGCAGCTTGGAGGCGTCGGATTCGCTCTCCCAGCCGCCAAGCTCGGCATACTCGGCCTCAAGCTCCGAGGCGCGCACGCCGTCCTCGTCCGAAAAATCCTCTTTTTCGTAAATGGCGTCCTTTTCCTTCCGGACGTCGTACAGACGGCGGTTGCCCATAATAACCGTGTCCAGCACCGAATATTCGTCAAAGGCAAAGTGATCCTGACCCAGCACCGACATGCGGGCGTCGGACGGAATACTGATCTCGCCGTGCGTGGGCTCGAGTGTGCCGCAAAGCAGCTTCAAAAAGGTGGATTTACCCGCGCCGTTTGCGCCGATAACGCCGTAGCAGTTTCCGGGAGTGAATTTCAGATTGACGTCCTTGAACAGCACCTGTCCGCCAAACTGAAAGGAAAGATTTGTAACTGTAATCATTGTGTTCCTCGTTTCAAAGTGATCATATTATGTTTTATTATACCAAATTATCCCCACGGGGTCAAGGGTTGAAGGGGTTTGTTTATGAAAAAAGGTTTATCGGAGCGGATCAGCATCCCCGCCTACACCAGAGGCGAGGAGCTGGCCAATATGATCTCGCACATAGTCGGCGGTGCTCTGGGCGTGGTGGCATTGGTGCTGTGCGTCACGTTTGCCGTCATCGACCGAAACGTGTACGGCATTGTCTCGGGCGCGGTGTTCGGCACCTGCATGATCTTACTTTACACCGTTTCCAGCATCTATCACGGACTTTCGCCGCGCTCGGCGGCCAAACGGGTGTTCCGCGTGCTGGACCATTGCGCCATCTTTTTTCTGATCGCAGGCACCTACACCCCGTATTCGCTGTGTGCCATCCGTTCCGTTTCACCCGCACTGGGCTGGTGGTATTTCGGCGTGGTGTGGGGGCTGGCGGCCATCGGCGTGACGCTGTGCGCGCTGGATATGCACCGCTCGCGCGCTGTCCGCATGGTGCTGTATCTGGGCATGGGCTGGTGCGTGATCTTTTCCTTTGACGTGCTGTGCCGCGCCCTGCCCGCGGGCGGCATTGCGCTTTTGCTGTGGGGTGGCGCGGCTTATACGCTGGGGGCGGTGGTGTTCGGCCTTGGCCGCCTGCACACCTACGTGCACTCGGTCTTTCACGTCTTGGTGCTGGCGGGGAGCCTGTTGCACTTCCTTGGCGTGGTTTTATACGTTTTGTAAGAATTTTATCGTTTTTTTGCGCAAACCACTTGACAAGGCAACTTTAGTTTGCTATAATGAGTCCAAATTTGAATATCACAAACAACGACTGTGATGAAGAGGGTCGGGGTGTGACGCGTGCAGAGAGTTGTCGGACGGTGCGAGACAATGGCGAATGCTCCGTATGACCTATCACTTCTGAGTCGGAGGACCGAACACGTGGCGCAAGCGCCGGGTAAGTAGACTCCTTCCGTATTGCTGCGTAAAGGCAAAGGGCTTGACAGAGTCCGGAAAGTGACGGAATTTATTCCGTAATTTGAGTGGTACCGCGGGTAATTTTACTCGTCTCAAAGGGTTTCTTTTGAGGCGGGTTTTTGTTTTATTCAAATTGGTAATCATCAGTTCCAAGAATGAAAGGAGACAACAAAATGGATTACAGTTTGAAAGAGGTTGCGGGGAGAATCAAGGGTCTGAGAGAGGCCAAGGGCTACACTCCCGCAGAGCTGGCAAAGCTCACCGGCGTTTCGGTTGAGGATTATCTGCTGCTGGAAGAGGGCGAGACCGACTTCAGCTTTACCTTTATTTACAAGTGCGCCAAGGCGTGTGACGTCGAGGTGGTCGACCTTCTGGAGGGTCGAAGCACCACGCTGACCTCGTTTGCCATTACCAGACGCGGCGACGGTCTCAAGATCTTGAAGCAGCACGGAGTTGAATATAATAACTTAGCCCCCAAGTTCAAGGATAAGCTGGCCGAGCCGTTCTTGGTCAAGTTCCCCTACATTCCCGAGGAGCAGAATGCACCCATCAAGCTCAATTCCCATAACGGCCAGGAATTCGACGTCATCGTCAAGGGCTCGCTCAAGGTGCAGGTCGGCAATCACGTGGATATTTTGCACGAGGGCGACTCGATCTTTTATAACAGCTTGATCCCCCACGGTATGATCGCGGTCAGCGAGGGCGGCTGTGAGTTCCACGCGGTGGTGCTCAATCCGCAGGACGGTCTGGTCAGCGAGGAATATCCCGAGGTTCCCTTTGTCGCACCCAAGGCGACCGTTGCAGAACCCGATACCGCAACCGTTGCCGACAATTTCGTGGAATCCTATTACGACGAGAACGGCGTTTTCAACGGCATCAAGTTCAAGAACGCCGACAAGTTCAATTTTGCTTTTGACTGCGTGGACGCCATTGCGCAAAAGACTCCCGACAAGCTGGCAATGATGTGGGTGGCCAACGACAAGACCGACCGCCGCTTTTCGTTCAGCGATATGAAGAAGTACTCGGCAAAGACCGCCAACTATTTTGAGTCCCTGGGCATCAGGAAGGGCGACACGGTCATGCTGGTGCTCAAGCGTCACTACCAGTTCTGGTTCTGCATGCTGGCGCTGCACAAGATCGGTGCCATTGCAATTCCCGCAACCAATCAGCTGGTCGAGCACGATTTTTCCTACAGATATAAGGCCGCCGGCGTCAAGGCCATCGTTTGCACCGCGGACGGCACGGTTTCCGCCGAGGCCGAAAAAGCCGCTGCCGAATACCCCGACATGTGCAAGATCCTTGTGGGCGGCCAAAAGCCCGGCTGGCATGATTTCAACGTGGAAATGGAGCGCTTCAGCACGCACTACTTCCGCACCGAAAACACCCCCTGTGGCGACGATCCCATGCTCATGCTGTTCACCTCGGGCACGACCGGCTATCCCCGTATCGCAACCCACTCCTACAAATATGCGCTGGGCCACTACCCCACCGCAAAGCATTGGCATAACGTAAAGCCCGGCGGCCTGCACTTCACCATCTCGGACACCGGCTGGGGCAAGGCGCTCTGGGGCAAGCTGTACGGCCAGTGGCTGTGCGAGGCGGCAACCTTTACATACGACTTTGACAGATTCCGCTCCGAGGATATTCTGCCCATGTTTGCCAAGTACGGCATCACCACCTTCTGTGCTCCCCCCACCATGTACCGTTTCTTTATCAAGGAAGACCTGTCCAAGTACGATCTGTCCTCTATCCGGTACGCCACCACGGCAGGCGAGGCACTCAACCCCGAGGTCTTCAGCCAGTTCAAGAAGGCAACGGGACTGACCATCATGGAAGGCTTCGGCCAGACCGAGACCACGCTGTCCATTGCAAACTTTGTGGGCTCCACCCCCAAGATCGGCTCTATGGGCAGACCCAGTCCCCTTTACGACGTTGTACTGCTGGATCCCGACGGCAATCCCTGCCCGACGGGTGACACGGGTGAGATCTGCATCAGAGTCAAGGACGAGGTTCCCTGCGGTCTGTTTATCGGCTACTATCTGGACGAGGAAAGAACCCGCGACGTATGGCACGACGGCTATTACCACACGGGTGACCAGGCCACCATGGACGAGGACGGATATCTGTGGTTTGTCGGCCGTATCGACGACGTCATCAAGTCGTCGGGCTACCGTATCGGGCCCTTTGAGATCGAGAGCGTCATCATGGAGCTTCCTTACGTGCTGGAGTGCGGTGTCAACGCAGCTCCCGACGAGATCCGCGGCCAGGTCGTCAAGGCCAGCATCGTGCTGACCAAGGGCACCGAGCCCACGGATGCACTCAAGAAGGAAATTCAGGATTACGTCAAGTCACGCACCGCTCCCTACAAGTACCCCCGTATCGTGGTATTCAAGGACGAGCTGCCCAAGACCATCAGCGGTAAAATTATCCGAAATAAGCTGTAAATTCCACGGGTATTTTTTGCAACTTCACCAAATCAATCTTGCAAAAATCCCTTGACATATTTATGTCACTATGATATAATTATAGGTAATTTCTTGAAAGGCAATGACGAAAAATTCGCAAGGAACTTCCATTTTCAGAGAGTCGGCGGCAGGTGTGAGCCGACGTGAGAATCCTTGACGATCTGATTTCCGAGCCAAGGGCAGAAAGCGCATGTCGGTATCCGTGCAGCGTAAGTAGATCCCTTCGTGGTAGCCGCGTTAAGGCTGAGATGCAACCTGCATCCTAAGCGGCGCTTTTTGCGCAATTTGAGTGGTACCGCGGACATATAAATTGCCCGTCTCAAGATCATGCTTGAGACGGGCATGCTTTTTCGCGTACCCAACCAAAACACTTAAGGAGATTATTCCAAATGAGCAATTTGACAGGACTGGAACAGAAGATCATAGAGATGGCGGCGCGTATCCGCGAGCTGCGCGAGATCGAGGGTCTGAGCATTGAATACATGGCAAACGCCGCAGGTGTTTCCACCGAGGAATATCTGGACTGCGAGGCGGGTCGCCGCGACCTCAACTTCGCATTTATCTATCGCTGTGCACAGGCACTCGGCGTGGACGTTTCCGAGATCATCGAGGGCTCTGCCCCCAAGCTGCAGACCTATACCCTGACGCGTCGCGGCGCAGGTCAGAAGATCGAGCAGGCGCACGGCATGATGTACTACAACATGGCCTACACCTTCAAGAGCAGGATTGCAGAGCCGCTGTTTGTCCGCGCCACCTACAGCCGCGAGGCCGAAAACGCGCCCATCGCGCTGACCACCCACCAGGGCCAGGAATGTGACATCGTCATTGACGGTCGTCTTAAGGTGCAGATCGGTGATCACGTTGAGATCCTGAGCGCAGGCGACACCATCTATTTCGACTCCTCTATTCCCCACGGCATGATCGCCGTCGGTGGCAAGGACTGTACCTTCTACGCCATCGTGCTTGACCCCGATGCGGCCGAGCAGATCAAGGCGGTTGAGACCGGCACCGCTCCCACACTTCCCGTGCGCGACGATCAGAAGCGCGTATGGCAGAGCTTTGTCGAAGCGGGCGAGGACGACAAGGGAATTCTCAAGACCCTGTCCTTCAAGAACACCGACCGCTTCAACTTCGCCTTTGATATCGTGGACACGCTGGGTCGTGAAAAGCCCGATAAGCTGGCGATGCTGCACGTCGCAGGCGACATGACCGAGCGCAGATTCTCGTTTGGCGATATCAAGCGTGCCTCTTCCCAGTGCGCCAACTACTTCAAGTCTCTGGGCATCAAGAGAGGCGACCGCGTTATGCTGATCCTCAAGCGTCACTACCAGTTCTGGTTCTCGATGCTGGCGCTGCATAAGCTGGGTGCCATTGCCATTCCCGCCACCAATCAGCTGCAGGAGCACGACCTTTCCTATCGCTTCTCGGCAGCGGGCGTCAGCGCCATCGTTTGTACCGCGGACGGTGACGTGGCGCATCAGGTGGAGCTGGCAGCCGCAGAGTCTCCCACGCTGACCACCAAGATCCTTGTGGGCGGACAGAGAGAGGGCTGGCGCGACTTTGACAACGAATATTCGCTGTTCAGCGGCAAATTCGAGCGCGATGAATCCTCGCCCGGCGGCAACGATCTGATGCTGATGTTCTTCACCTCGGGCACCACCGGCTATCCCAAGATCGCGGCGCACAGCTACAAGTACGCGCTGGGTCACTTCCACACCGCCAAATACTGGCACTGCATCGATCCCGACGGTCTGCACCTGACCATATCGGACACCGGCTGGGCCAAGGCCATGTGGGGCAAGATGTACGGTCAATGGCTGTGCGAGGGCGCAAACTTCGTTTACGACTTCGCCCGCTTCGACGCCGCCGTCATTCTTCCCATGTTTGCAAAATACGGCATTACCACCTTCTGTGCTCCCCCCACCATGTACCGCATGATGATCAAGCAGGATCTTTCCAAGTACGATCTGTCCTCTGTCAAGCACGCGGCCATTGCGGGCGAGGCACTCAACCCCGAGGTCTACCACCGCTTCAAGGAGCTGACCGGTCTTTCTCTGATGGAGGGCTTCGGTCAATCCGAAACCACCCTTGTCATCGGCAACCTTGTCGGCATGACGCCCAAGATCGGCTCGATGGGTAAGCCGGTTCCGCTGTATGACGTCACCATCGTCGACCCCGACGGCAACCCCGTTGACGTGGGTGAGACCGGCGAGATCGTCATCCGCACCGATAAGGAGCATCCGTGCGGACTGTTCCAGGGCTACTACAACGCCCCCGACAAGACCGCCGAGGTATGGCACGACGGCTACTACCACACCGGTGACGTGGCATGGCGCGACGAGGACGGCTACTTCTGGTACGTCGGCCGTGTGGACGACGTCATCAAGTCGTCGGGCTACCGTATAGGGCCCTTTGAGATCGAGAGCGTCATTATGGAGCTGCCTTACGTGCTGGAATGCGGCGTCAGTGCCGCCCCGGACGAGATCCGCGGTCAGGTGGTCAAAGCCAGCATCGTGCTCACGGGCGGCAAGCAGCCCTCCGAGGAGCTTAAGAAAGAGATCCAGCAGTACGTCAAATCGCGTACCGCTCCCTATAAATATCCCAGAATCGTGGTCTTCTGCGACAGCCTGCCCAAAACGACAAGCGGAAAGATCATCCGTAGCAAGCTGTGATGCACACACCCAGAATCACCCTTTTCGTTGGCCACTACGGCAGCGGAAAGACCAACTTAGCCGTCAACTACGCCATGCACTTGCACGGGCAGGGCAAGCGCGTCGTGCTGGCTGACATGGACATCGTCAACCCCTATTTCCGATCCAAGGACAGCGAGCAGGAGCTTGCCGAGCTTGGCATCAGGACCCTCTCTTCCCCTTACGCCAACACCAATCTCGACGCGCCCGCCATGCCGGCCTCGTTTTACGGCATTTTTGAGCACCGCGACAGCTTTGCGGTACTGGACGTGGGCGGTGACGACCGCGGTGCGGTGGCGCTGGGCAGATACGTGCCCATGATCCGGGAGGAAAACGATTTCCAAATGATCTTTGTGGCCAACGCCTACCGCGCGCTGACCCCGACCCCCGAGGATGCGCTGGAGGTTTTGCGCGAGATCGAGGCGGCCTGCAAGCTGCCCGTGACCGCCATTGCCAACAACTCGCACCTTGGCGAGTTTACCGATGCCGACACCGTGCTCGCTTCGCAAAAGTACGTAAGCCGACTGTGTGAGCTTTCGGGCTTGCCGCTGGTCATGACCGCGTTTGAAGCGCGACTTGCGCCCACGCTGGCGGACAAGGTGCCGCATCCATTCCCCATTACACTACAGAAAAAATACTATTGATAAACCAATTTACGGAGGACCCCATTATGGCTAAATTAACCATTGACGCCGAAAGATGCAAGGGCTGTGGACTTTGCGTTGCCAACTGTCCCAAAAAGCTTTTGCAGATCGCAAAGGATCAGATCAACTCCAAGGGCCATTGCCCTGCCGAGATCACCGATATGTCCGCATGTGTGGGCTGTGCCAGCTGTGCACTTATATGCCCCGACTGCGTGATCACGGTGGAACGCTGAGAAAGGAGATTCATACCATGTCTGATAAGGTACTTATGAAAGGCAATGAAGCCATTGCCGAGGCCGCCATTATGGCAGGCTGCCGCCACTATTTCGGCTACCCCATCACCCCCCAGACCGAGATCGCGGCTTACATGGCCAAAAAGATGCCCAAGATCGGCGGTTGCTTCTTGCAGGCCGAGAGTGAGATCGCGGCCATCAATATGGTCTACGGCGTTGCCGCCGCAGGCAAGAGAGTCATGACCTCCTCGTCCTCCCCCGGAATTTCGCTCAAGAGCGAGGGTATTTCCTATCTGGCAGGTGCAGACCTGCCTGCGCTGATCGTCAACGTCCAGCGCGGTGGCCCGGGACTGGGCGGCATTCAGCCCTCTCAGTCCGACTATTTCCAGGCAACCCGCTCCTGCGGTCACGGCGACTTCCATCTGATCGTGCTGGCTCCCAGCTCGGTGCAGGAAATGGCAGAGCTGACCGTCAAGGGCTTTGACCTTGCCGATAAATACCGCATGTCCTCCATGATTCTGGCAGACGGCACCATGGGTCAGATGATGGAGCCCGTCAGCATGTCCGACATCAAGCCCACCGCGGTGGAGAAGCCTTGGGCCGTGACCGGCACCGGCTTAGAGAGAAAACACAACATCGTCAACTCGCTCTCGCTGGTTCCCGAGGAGCTGGAGCAGCTTAACTTTGACCGCTTTGAGCGCTACCGTCTGGTAGAGGAGAACGAGGTCATGTACGAGGAATTCATGATGGATGACGCCGAGATCTGCGTCGCCGCATTCGGCATTGCATCCCGCGTATCCAAGAACGCCATTATAGCCGCAAGAGCCAAGGGCATCAAGGTGGGCATGATCCGTCCCATCACGCTCTGGCCGTTCCCTAAGAAGGCATTCCGCAAGGCCGCCGATCAGGTCAAGGCATTCTTGTCCGTAGAGCTGTCCATGGGTCAGATGATCGACGACGTCAGACTTGCCGAAGAATGCATCCGTCCCGTATATCTGTGCAACAGAGCGGGCGGTATGATCCCCTCTCCCGAGCAGGTGCTCGAGAGCATTGAAAAAATCGCAGGAGGTAACTGATCATGGTAGTTTTCAAAAGACCGCACGCGCTTGCGGATATGACCATGCACTACTGCCCCGGTTGCACGCACGGCATCGTGCACAGACTGGTTGCAGAGGTCATGGATGAGCTGGGCATTGAAGGCAACACGGTCGGTATCGCTCCCGTCGGTTGCTCCGTTATGGCATATAACTATTTCAATTGCGACATGGTCGAGGCCGCACACGGCCGCGCACCCGCCGTTGCAACCGGCATCAAGCGCGCCAACCCTGAGAATATCGTATTCACCTATCAGGGTGATGGCGACCTTGCTTCGATCGGTATGGCAGAGACGGTTCACGCCGCTGCCCGTAACGAGAACATTACCGTTATTTTCATCAACAACGCCATCTACGGCATGACCGGCGGTCAGATGGCCCCCACCTCCCTGCCCGGCCAGGTCACCCAGACCTCTCCCTACGGCAGAGATACCGCACATTGCGGCTTCCCCGTCAAGGTTTCCGAAATGCTTTCTCAGCTGGAGGGCCCGCAGTACATCGAGCGCGTAGCCGTCACCAGCGTCGCGGGCATCCGTAAGGCCAAGAAGGCCATTTACAAGGCGTTCAAGAATCAGGTCGAGGGCAAGGGCTTCTCTTTGGTTGAAGTCATTTCGACCTGTCCCACCAACTGGGGTCTGACACCCGTCAAGGCCATGGAGTGGGCAAATGAGAACATGATCCCCTACTATCCGCTGGGCGTTTACCGCGACAGAGATGCACAAAAGGAGGAACAGCAGGCATGAGCACCTTACAGATGTTGATCGCCGGCTTTGGCGGTCAAGGAGTTTTGTTCCTTGGCAAGATCGTGGCCTATCAGGGTCTGATCGCCGATAAGCAGGTCAGCTGGCTTCCCTCCTACGGCCCCGAAATGCGCGGCGGTACCGCAAACTGCTCCATCATCATCAGCGATACCCCCGTCGGCTCGCCCATCGTGGCAACCCCCGACTGCCTGGTTGCCATGAACCTGCCCTCTCTTGATAAGTACGAGGACGCAGTCGTCCCCGGTGGCAAGATCTTTGTGGACAGCACGCTGATCACAAGAAAGATCACACGCGACGACGTGCAGGCATATTATATTCCCGCAACCCAGATCGCCAACGATATGGGCATTCCCACCCTGGCGAACATGATCATTCTCGGCAAGGTACTGCGCGAGTGCCCGGAGATCGGCATGGATCACATCGAGGCCGCTATGGGCAAGGTGGTCAGCGCCAAGAGAGCCAACCTGATAGAGCAGAATCTGAACGCCATCAAGCTGGGCTACGATTATCAAGCATAAGGAGAATTTGACTATGTTGGATATCAAGATCATTGAAAACCCCGAAACCCATGCGCTCCCCGAGGAGAGCAAGCTGGGCTTTGGCCGCTATTTCACCAACCACATGTTCATTATGGACTATAACAAGGAACAGGGCTGGCACGACGCCAGAATCGTTCCCTTCGGTAATATTTCCCTGCATCCCGCCTCCACCGTTCTGCACTACGGCGCAGAGATCTTTGAGGGACTGAAGGCTTACCGCCGCCTCTCGGACGGCAAGGTTCAGCTGTTCCGCCCCTTGGAAAACATCCGCCGCATGAACGTCTCAGCCGACAGACTCTGCCTGCCCACCATCCCCGAGGAGGATGCACTGCAGTGCTACACCGAATTTATCCGTCACGAGCAGGCTTGGGTTCCTCATACCGAGGGCACCTCGCTCTACATCCGTCCCTTTATGTTCGGCAACGACCCCTATCTGGGCGTTCACGGCGTCAACGAGGCTGTCTTTATGATCATTGCCTCTCCCAGCGGCTCTTACTATAAGGAAGGTATTAACCCCGTCAAGATCATGATCGAGGGCGATGACGTCCGCGCCGTCAGAGGCGGTACGGGTCATATCAAGTGCGGCGGCAACTATGCGGCCAGCACCCGCGCCGGCGACAAGGCCGAGAAGCAGGGCTACTCTCAGGTGCTCTGGCTTGACGGCGTTGAACGCAAGTACATCGAAGAGGTGGGCGCGATGAACGTCATGTTCAAGATCAACGGCGAGATCGTCACCCCCGCACTCTCGGGCTCGATCCTGCCCGGTATTACCAGAAAGTCCTGCATCGAGGTGCTGTCCGACATGGGCTACACCGTTTCCGAGCGTCGTCTTAGCGTTGACGAGCTGTTTGCCGCCATGGAAAACGGCACGCTGGAGGAGGCTTGGGGCACGGGTACGGCGGCTGTCGTATCTCCCATCGGTGAGCTTCGCTACGGCGACAAATCCTACACGGTCAGCGGCGGCAAGATCGGCGCTGTGACCCAGACCCTGTACGATACTCTGACCGGTATTCAGTGGGGCAAGATCACTGACACCAAGGGCTGGACTTACGAAATCTGATAATCCGGAGAAAACCATTATGCGCAATCTCGTCATTAACGATATAACCCTTTGCTCTGCCGAGGCGGCAGAGTCCCTGTCCTTCCGCGAAAAGGTGCAGGCCGCAAGACTGCTTGGCAAAATGCAGATCTCGCAGTTCACCCTGCCCCCCATGAAAAACCGTAAGGCCGACGCTCTGCTGGCGCGTACCGTGGCATCCGTGATCGGTGACTCGGTGCTGTGCGCGCACATCGCGCCCGACGGCTCGGACGCCGCAGAGGTGTACGCTTCGATCGGCGCGGCCAAGAACAAAAAGCTTGCGCTGGCGTTGCCCACGTCGCAGGCTCAGCTGGAATTTTTCTATCACCTCAAGCCCGCAAAGGCAATCGAGGCCGTGCAAGCAGGCATTGCCGCCGCACGCGCGCTGTGTGACAGCGTGGAATTCGTGGCCGAGGACGCCATGCGCAGCGACTACGCCATTCTGACCGGTTGTATCAACGCCGCCATCGAGGCGGGTGCTGACACCGTAACGCTGTGCGATCCCGAAGGCTATGCCCTGCCCGGTGAGATGATCGCGTTTGTCAATGGACTCAAGGCCAACGTTCCCGCGCTGGAGAACGTCACGCTGGGTCTTTGCTGCTCAGACGCCTGCGGTCTTGCGCTGGCTACCGCGCTGGAGACCCTGCAGGCAGGTATTTTGCAGATCAACGTTTGCGTCCACGGCAAGCAGGCACCGAATACCGCGGCTATGCTGGCCATTCTCTCGCAAAGAGAGGAAAAGCTGGGCGTCTCTACCTCTGTGCTTTACACAGAGGCCAAGACCTGCGCCACAGGTGCGGCACGTCTGTTTGACAAAAAGGCGAGCGGCAAGGAAACCGCGGTCATTTTGGCCGAAAGCGAGACCCTTGCGCTGGATGCCTCTGCCGACAAGCACACCGTGCTGGCCGAGGTGGCAAAGCTGGGATACACCCTGTCTGCCGAGGATTCCACCCGCGTATACGAGGAATGCAAGCGAATTGCCGCAAGCAAGACCATCGGCACGCGCGAGCTGGACACTATCGTGGCCGCAGTTGCCATGCAGGTGCCCTCGACCTACCGTCTGGTCTCCTACGTGACAAACAGCGGCAACACCTTCTCCGCTTCCGCCCATATCACGGTCGAAAAGGGAGAGCAGACCCTGCAGGCCATCTCGCTTGGCGACGGTCCGATCGACGCCGCCTTCAAGGCGCTGGAGCAGATCGTGGGACATCACTACGAGCTTGACGACTTCCAGATCCACGCCGTGACCGAGGGTCGCGAGGCCGTGGGCTCTGCGCTGGTCAAGCTGCGCTCGGGCGACAAGCTGCATGCAGGCCAGGGTGTTTCCACCGATATCATCGGCGCGTCGATCCGCGCTTACCTTGACGCGCTCAATAAGATCGTTTACGAGGAGGGACGCGCGTGAAGCTCTGTTTTTCCAACCGTAAATGGTCGTCCTGCTCCTTTGCCGACCTGCTCTCGCTTTGCGATGTCACCGGCATGCAGGGACTGGAGCTTTACGACGTTGCCTATACGCTGGGCGCCCCCGGACAGCCCTTTGACGCATCAAACGCCAGGAGCACCGTGCACACGCTGATCGACAACCACGTCAGCGCCGTCTGCTTTGACACCTCAGCGGATATTTCCGATCCCGACTCTGCCGGCTGTGTGGAAACGCTCCGCTCCTATATCGAGCTGGCAGCGGCGTTCCGCGTGCCCTTTGTGCGCGTGCACACCCGCACCGACGGCACCGATTGCTTTGACACCGTATGTCAGAACATTGCCCCCCTGCTCCCCTATGCCGAGCAGATGGGTGTGACTCTGCTTTTGGAGACCGCAGGTTGCTTTGCACACACCGACAACCTGCGCGAGATCCTCAATCGCTTTGCAAGCGACAGCCTTGGCGCGCTGTGGGATATGTATAACACCTGCCTTGAGGCCAAGGAATCCCCCGAGACCACGATTACCAATCTCGGCGCTTACGTCAAGCACGTGCACGTGCGCGATGCCAAGGACTCAGAATACTGCTTTATGGGCGAGGGCGACCTTCCCATGCAGGAGCTCGTCCGCGCGCTGTCCTCGGTCAACTACGACGGCTTTGTGTCTTTAGAGTGGGATCCCGACTGGATTCCCGATCTTTGTGATCCCGAGATCATTCTGACCCAGTTTGCCACCTACATGGAGCGTTTTGCCGACACCTCGCGTGCCGCAGATCACCTGTATGACAACAACGCCCACACCGGCAAGTACGTCTGGAAAAAGGACACCTTGATCGACATGACCTTCTCGCAGGTGCTGGATCGCATGGTCGAGCTGTTCCCCGACCAGTATGCCTTCAAGTTCACCACGCTCAATTACACCCGCACCTATGCGCAGTTCCGCCGCGACGTGGACAAGTGCGCGCGCGCGCTGATCTCGCTGGGCGTCGGTCCCGGCTCTCACGTTTCCGTCTGGGCAACCAACATTCCCGAGTGGTATATCGCCTTCTGGGCGGTCACCAAGATCGGCGGCGTGCTGGTGACCATGAATACCGCTTATAAGATCCACGAGGCGGAATATCTGCTTCGCCAGTCCGATACCCATACGCTGATCATGATCGACGGCTACAGAGACTCCAACTACCGCCAGATCATGCGCGAGCTGTGTCCCGAAATGGCAGACACCCCCGCAGGAGAGCCTCTGCATTGCAAGCGTCTTCCGTTCTTGCGCCGCATCATCACCTGCGGCTTTGAGGAGCCCGGAGCGCTGACCTGGGAGCAGGCACTGACCTACTCCAAAAAGACGCCGCGCGAGGAGCTTGCACGTCTGGCCGCCGCCGTCTCCCCCCAAGACGTCTGCAACATGCAGTACACCTCGGGCACGACGGGATTCCCCAAGGGTGTTATGCTGACGCATTACAACATCGTCAACAACGGCAAGTGCATCGGCGACCGCATGGATCTCTCCACCGCCGACCGCATGATGATCCAGGTACCCATGTTCCATTGCTTTGGCATGGTGCTTTCCATGACCGCGGCCATGACCCACGGCGCGTCGGTTTATCCTCTGCCGTATTTCTCGCCCCGTCCCGCACTGGCGTGCATCCATCAGGAAAGAATCACCGCCTTCCACGGCGTTCCCACTATGTTTATTGCGCTTTTGGAGCACCCCGATTTTGCCAAGACCGATTTCTCGCACGTGCGCACCGGCATTATGGCGGGCAGCCCCTGCCCCATCTCGGTCATGCGTGACGTGGTGGATAAGATGCACATGAGCGAGATCACCATCGTGTACGGTCAGACCGAGGCCTCGCCCGGCTGTACCATGTCCTCGACCGATGACCCGCTGGAGGTTCGCGTGGGCACGGTCGGTCGCGCCCTGCCCGAGATCGAATGCAAGGTAGTTGATCCGGAAACGGGTGAAGAGATGCCCGTGGGACAGAACGGCGAGTTCGTTGCACGCGGATATAACATTATGAAGGGTTATTACAAAATGCCCCGCGCAACTGCCGCCGCCATTGATGCGGACGGCTGGCTGCACACCGGCGACCTTGCAGCCATGACCGAGGACGGAAATTTCCGTATCACGGGCAGACTCAAGGATATGATCATCCGCGGCGGCGAGAACATCTACCCCAAGGAGATCGAGGAGTTCATCTACACCCACCCGGCAGTCCGGGATGTGCAGGTCATTGGTGTGCCAGACAAAAAGTACGGCGAGGAAATTAAAGTCGGATCGTAGCCATGTCGTTCTGTGAGCCAAGG
>JAZULL010000078.1:0-6212 GCA_045603085.1 Eubacteriales bacterium
AGTTTGAGGGAAGGGAAAAAACTTCGGCGTTTGAGATGGTTTTTCCCTTCCCTCTGTTTAATCGATTTACGTCGTCTTCGCTTGAACGGGCTGCCTTTCGGCAGCCCGTTTATTTTATTTACTTAAGCATATAATCCTTAAGATTTTTGTAGAGCTCCTCATCCTCAAACGAGAGAAGTCCGGCATACTCGAGAATTTCTTCCATCGTCATTTCGGTATCTTCATCAACGTATGTGAAAAGCTTGAGGTAAGAATCCTTCGCCGCATCAAAGCCGTCTGTGTTTGCAACCTCGTAAAGCTGAAGAACAGAGATAGCAGATACGCTGTAGGAAACGTAGTAGCAGGGGGAGGTAATGGTCATACCGTATCTCCAGTAGCCATCCAGCACGTCTGCTACGCCAAAGTCGGTCAGAATACCCTCGTACAGCTTGTCATATTCGTCCCAGGTGATGGTGCCGTCTGCCATGATCTCATCGGAGTACGTGCCATCATAGGTATTCAGATACACCGCCTGCTCAAATGCGTCAACCGACATACCTGCCATGATGGAATAGAACATGTTGACCAGTGAATAAATTCTGATCATCTTGCCGGGCAGCTCGGGATAATTGGCGTGATCCTCCAGATATGCCAGATACAGCAGCTCGTTGCCCTGAGAGTGCATCTCCAAAAGGTCGTAGGACTGCGAATAATCGCTCATCTCATAGATCTCTCCGCTGTAGATCTCATTCATGTAGTGGCCAAACTCGTGAATAATGGTAAAGCAGTTGTCATAGCCCTTACCGAAATATGCAATGGGCATATTTTCGGAATAAATGGTGGTGACGAATGCACCCTGATAAGTACCTCTGAACAGATTACCGTCCGAGATCAGCTTGTTGAACTCATCCGAGAACGAGATCATCTTATCGGGATTGGAATCAAAGGCCAGCAGGTCGATATAGTCGTTGACCATATCCGCGCCGCTGATATTCTCAAAGAAGGAATCGCTGGCCTGCGAATAATAGATGGCAAGGTCGGCATCGCTATAGCCGGAAATGCTGTTCCACGCGCCGTAGATCTTATTGAACGCGGGTGTGATATAGGTGATCACGTACTCGGACAGCTGATCGATATCCTGATAGGTATAATCTCTGCCGTAAACGTTCTCATACGCGTACTCCAGATAATTTTCATAGCCCATCATCTGCGCCATCTTGTTGTTGTTCTCCGCAAACTCGGCATACAGCTCGGGGAGCGCGTTGCCAACCGTGGAGTTGGGGAGTGCCAGGAATTCTACCTCAATGGCATTGTTTCTGTCCTTGAGTGCGGTGTACTCGGGGTTGGATACGGTATCCGAGTCAAACAGGAATGCCATGATCTCTTCCTCGGTCATGCCGTAGTAGTAAAAGTCACGGTAGCAGGAATCGTAGAAGGGGCGGGACAGCGTGTAGAACTGGGCGATCAGCGCGGTCTGGTAATCCTTCATGTAGGAATAGGTCTCCTCCAGCGCCTTATCGCTCATCTTGCAGTAATATGCAACCATGGCCAGCTGCTGCTGGGACATAGCGTACAGCACCAGCTCGTAAAGCTCGGTGTGTGCGGCGTCTACGATTGCGTATTCTTCTGCCAGCGCACCGGTTTCTGCATAGCCGTGCAGAGCGGGATCATACTTGGCGGCAGCCTCAACCATTGCCAGCACCTCCTGGTACTTGGCCTCGATGGTGGCTTCGTCTTCCTTGGTGAACTTGAAGGTCAGCGCTTCCTTGTTCTTGTTGTTGGGCTCATCCCAAGAGCAATAGGTACAGCCCTCGTTCAGACAACGCTTGGCTCTTGAGGGCTCGGACGAGCTCTCTTCGAATTTGTGGCCCAGCGAGTCGATCTTCTCGGAGGTCATCTCGTTGCAACGCGCGCACTTGTACGCGATCGAGCCGGTGTTGGTGCAGCTGGGAGCACTTTGCTTGAGGATCTCGTTATCGTGACCCAGCGCGGGAATTACATTTTCCTGACGCTCGCCACAGGAGCAAACCAAAACCTCAACGCCCTCGGCGGTGCACTTTGCGGCCTTGGACTCGGACTCGGAAAGCACAAAATCATGCTCGTGAGGTTTGCTGCAGGCGGCCAGCACCGAAAGCAAAAATGCGAAAATCAATAAAAATGACAGTATTTTTTTCATCATGATACTCCTTTGCCATTGATCTTATATTGATATAAAGGTATTGTAGCACACTAAAAAAGAAATTTCAACCCTTTTTGCAATTTTCAATGCAGAAAATTGCATTATCCTTTTTCAAAGAATACAAAGCATCAAAAATATGCAACCGAAAGTCGTCCCGGATTGCAAGCAAGCCGTCTTTCTGCACTCGGTCCACTTCCCTTTGACCTGCCGTCTTGACAATCACCCCGTGTATATGATATAATGTAATTTGGTAAACTATCAAAACGAGGTTTTATATATGAAAATTGGTTTTATTTCGCTCGGCTGCTGTAAAAACCAGCTGGACACCGAGGTGATGCTGCATCACGTGGCCGAGGCGGGCTACGAGATCACGCCCGAAGACATTGAGGCCGACGTGATCATCGTCAACACCTGTGCATTTATCGAGAGTGCGAAAAAGGAGGCCATTGACAACATTCTGGACGTGGCATGGCTCAAGGAGCACCGCGACCTTAAGGCCATCATCGTCACCGGCTGTCTTGCCGAGCGCTATGGCGAGCAGATCATCGAGGAGATGCCCGAGGTGGACGCCGTGCTTGGCGTTGGCTCGATCCACAACATCGTCGAGGCCATCAAGACCGTGACTGCCAAGATCCCGCAGAAATACTTCTCCAAGGAGGACAAGAACACGGTAGCCCTTGGCGGCGACCGCGTGCTGACCACTCCCGAATACGCCACCTACTTAAAGATCGGCGAGGGCTGTGACAACCGCTGTGCATACTGTGCCATCCCCGGCATCCGCGGTAAATTTCGCTCGCGCCCCATCGAGGAATTGGTAGAGGAGGCCAAGCAGCTGGAGGCCTTGGGTGCGCGAGAGATCTCGATCATCGCGCAGGACATCACCCGCTACGGACTTGATCTGTACGGCGAATACCGCCTTGACAAGCTGTTGCGCGCCATCACCGACGCGACCAAGACTGTCAGACTGCGCCTGCTGTACTGCTACCCCGACAAGATCACCGACGCGCTTGTTGCCGAGATCCGCGACAACGACCGCATTATCAAATACATCGACATGCCCATTCAGCACATCAGCGACCACATGCTCCGGGCTATGAACCGTCACGGTGACAGCGCTATGATCAAGGACGCCATCGTGAGATTGCGTCAGATTCCCGGCATGACCCTGCGCACCACCTTTATCGTGGGCTTCCCCGGCGAGACCGAGGAGGATTTTTTGGAGCTTTGCGAGTTTGTCAAAGAAGCGAGATTTGACCGCCTTGGCGTGTTCACCTACTCGCGCGAGGAGGACACCCCCGCCTATGATTTCCCGGATCAGATCGACGAGCAGATCAAGCAGGACAGATACGATATCATTATGAAGGAGCAGATGCTGATCGGCGCTGAGCTGAACGAGCAAAAGATCGGTACGGTTGTGCGCGTGCTGTGCGAGGATTACGACCCCGTCAGCGAGACCTGCTACGGCAGAAGCGACGCCGACGCTCCCGACATCGACGGCAAGGTCTACTTCCGTGCCGCTATCCGTCCCGCTCCCGGCTCTTACGTGGACGTTCAGATTTCCGACGTGATCGACTACGACCTGTTCGGCGAGGCCGTGCAGAGCAACTGAAAGTGAGGATACAGATATGAAAATGAATCTTCCCAACAAGCTGACGGTTCTGCGCATGATCATGGTTCCCATCTTCATGGCGTTCATGGCCTTCCCCGAGATTTTCGAGGTCGGGGCTACCTTCCACGTCATTTGCAACATCGTGGGTGTGGTGCTGTTTATCGTGGCCTCGCTGACCGACATGCTGGACGGCAAGATCGCGCGCAAGTACGGCCTTGTAACAAACTTCGGTAAATTCATGGACCCTCTGGCCGACAAGCTGATGGTCATCGGCGCAATGCTCATGATCCTTTACAAGAGCGACTACGCGGCCATTCACCCGCTGTTCATCTGGGCAACCGTGGCTGTGATCTTCCGCGAGCTGGCTGTAACCGGTATCCGTCTGCTTGCCGTGCAGGGAGACGGCAAGGTGATCGCCGCCAACATCCTTGGCAAGATCAAGACAGTTCTGCAGATCGTTTGCATCTGCACCGTCATCATCGAGCCCCTGCTCTACGCCATCCCCGGCCTTTCCCTGCCTGCATTCATCACCGCTTATATGCCGCTGTCCCTGATCACCACCACCGCCATGATCGTGATCACGGTGTGGTCGGGCATCAACTACCTCAAGGGTGGCGCGCAGTATATCAAGCATGATAAATAATCCTTAGGCCTGCGTCCTTTCCGGACGCAGGCTTTTTTTGCATAAATCTTGACAGATTTTCATAATTGTGCTACAATGGAAAATGTATAGGTGTCTTCATTATACAATTTATAAATTTATGGAAAGGAATTAAGATCATGAAACGGTTTTCCGTAAAACTGGTGATTGCGCTGATGCTCCTTGCACTTCTGGCTCCCGCATTCGCTTCGTGCGGCGGTGTACAGCTGGAATTACACTTCATAGTAGACGGTGAAGTATACGACTCTATTACAACAAACGGTGCAGAGGTCATCAAATTACCTCCCAACCCCGAGAAAGAAGGCTACGTATTCCGTGGCTGGTATTGGGACTATGGCGTCTGGCAAGAGCCCTTTACAGCCGAGTCTCTGGTCAGCACGCCACTCTCCAGCAGCATGAGCGTTTATGCACGCTTCCTGCCCCTGGATGGCGAAGAAACACAAACGACCGAGCCCGGAACTACCGAGCCTCCTGCAACAGAGGAGCCCACCACTGAGCCTCCTGCTACCGAGCCTCCTACAACAGAGGAGCCTACCACTGAGCCTCCTGCTACCGAACCTCCTACAACAGAGGAGCCCCCTACCGATGATCCCATTCCCCCGGAGCCTCTCGACATTACCGACATTGCAACCATCATAGCAAGTGAAAATGGCGAATTCCGAGCAAGCGGTGTAGTGATTGGCGTCAATGCACAGAGCTTTTTGCTTGGCGACAATACAGGTATGATGCTGGTTTATCTCAAGGCAGATCCCGGCGTAAAGGTCGGCGATAAGGTGACTGTTGACGGCACGACCAGCGTATACGGCGGTGCAACGCAGTTTGGCATTGGCACGACTGTAACCGTGGAACAATCCGGTGTGACAGTTAAGCATCCCGAGCCCGCTATTCCGTCCATTGAGGAACTCAATGCGTACGCAACTGCACCCGCAGTAACGGTCAAGTACGTCAAGCTGACAGGTCAGCTTATGCCCTCCGGCAATTACTACAACCTCAACCTCGGAGCTGCCGTGATCGGTAGTCTGACCTACCCCAACGCAGAGCTGAAGGCTCAGCTGGATTCCATGGCGGGTCAGAACGTAGAGGTATGGGGATACGTTACGGGCGTGACCGGCAACAGCCAATATCTGAACCTTATGACCACAGAGGTCAAGCTTGTTACTTCCGGTGAACCCGAAGATCCTACTCCCACCGAGGCTGACATTGCAACCATTCTGGCAAGCGAAGACGGCCTTTACACCACAAGCGGTGTTGTCATTGGCGTCAATGCACAGAGCTTTTTGCTGGCGGACAATACCGGCTCCCTTTTGGTCTACCTCAAGGCTGAGCCCGACGTTAAGGTTGGTGACCGTGTGACCGTAACCGGCTCCACCGTTGTTTACGCGAAGGCAAAGCAGTTCACCACCGACACGACCGTGACTGTCACCGGCAGCATGGAAGTGGATCTCGGTGAGCCTTACGTTCCCACCGCAGAAGAACTGAATTCCTTGATGAGCGAGGAACAGATCTTTGCCAACTATTTGCAGCTGACAGGTACGTTGGTTCTGAGCGGCGACTACTACAACTTTAGTATCGACGGCTGTGCGTTGATCGGCAGCCTGACCTATCCCGATGCAGCACTGGCCGAAACGCTGCGTGCAATGGAAGGCCAGACCTTTACCGTTATCGGCTTCTCCACCGGCATTTCCGGCAATGGCAAGTATCTCAACATCATGGTTGAAGAGATCGTACCCGTCGAGCCCGAAGAGCCCGTAGTTCTCACTCCCCAGGAGATCCTGGATCTGGCT
>JAZULL010000079.1:0-23730 GCA_045603085.1 Eubacteriales bacterium
CTATCGGTTGAGCGGGAGGCGAATTTGGCACAAAAAAACTGCGCAGAACGAGGCGCACCGGAGAAAGTAAAGCGAAGGCGATCTTGCGATCGTCGAGCTGCTTTCGAGGAGCAACAAAGTTGTAGTAGCTTTCACCTAAAAACGAGTTCCCCCTATCGGTTGAGCGGGAGGCGAATTTGGCACAAAAAAACTGCGCAGAACGAGGCGCACCGGAGAAAGTAAAGCGAAGGCGATCTTGCGATCGTCGAGCTGCTTTCGAGGAGCAACAAAGTTATGCACAGTTTTTTCAAGCCAAAACGACTCCCGCCGAGCCGTGTGACCCACGTTTTTGAACCCTGCCGTCCAGGGCGGTGCCCTCCTCCGCCGCTTTACTGCTCCCAACGTCCGTATCGGGTGCGGGACAAGTCAACCGAACACCTCGCACGGGAGGTCTGCAAACCACTTTGGCTCAGGCTCCTTTAATCATTTTGTAGGTCCCAATCATGGCGTCATCACGCACACGGCAGGATGAAATTCAATTTGGATTGGACAATTATTCGTCCAGGTCGATCTCCTCGGAGAACATATCGTCGAAAATGTCTGCAACCTTGTCGAACTCAGCGTCGTCGTCAAGGGTTACCAGCATCTCTTCGCCATCCTCGTCGGTCTCGGTCTTGAGGATCACGTACTCGTAAAAGCCCTGGTCCTCACCCTGCTGATCAGCAGGAATCATTGCATGATAAGTAACACCCTCCAGATCGATGGTGCCGATCAGCTCAAATTCGATTTCGTTGCCGTCCTCATCGGTCAGTGTGAAAAATTCTCTTTCGTTTTCCATTATATACCTCTTTATGTTCTGAATTCACGAGTGCGTGTGCACTCTCTGCTTTTATTGTACCTTATTTTGGTCTGTTTGTCAACCGTTTTACTCAAAATCCAAGACGTCGGAAAGGATCGCGTTGGAAACCAGAAATCCGCTTGTGGTAAAACGGCATGCTTGCGCGCTGTCCGCGACAAAGCCGCCCTTGACGTAAGGGCTCAGCCGCGCGCCGTAAACCGCGTCAAACTCTGTCCCGAATTTTTCTGCAAATGCAGCCTTATCAATTCCCTTTTCCAGACGCAATCCCAGCATGACGTATTCCGTCATGCGCTCACGGGGGCTGATGACGGCATCCTCCTCCATCTCTTCTCTTTTATCAAGATATGCGGGGAAATCGCGGGATATGCCAAACCTTCTGCCACCGAAATCCGAATAGGCCGCCACGCCAAAGCCGAGATACTCGCCACATTCCCAGTATTTCAAGTTATGGCGCGATTCATACCCCGCGCGGGCAAAATTGCTGATTTCATAGCGACAGAGCCCGTGCGCGGACAGAGCAGAAACCGTGTCCTCATACATGACCGCTACCTCATCGTCATCGGGCAGAGACAGCGTATTTTTCTTTTTGTAAAAGGGGGTTCCCTCTTCGATCTTGAGTCCGTATGCGGAGACGTGCTCCACCCCAACCTCGCACAGCGCCCCCACGGATTGCGCAAGACTCTCCCGCGTCTGCTCGGGAATACCGTACATCAGGTCCGCGCTGATATTCTCAAAGCCCGCGGCGCGTGCCAGCGCGACCGTCGCACGAAAATCGGCAACCGTGTGTGCGCGCCCCAAAGCCTTCAGCTCGCTGTCGTGCATGCTCTGCGCACCGATGCTCAGACGGTTAAAGCCGGCCGCTCTCATAGCGGCAAAATCCGCCGCATTTGCCGTGGCGGGATTGCACTCGGCCGTGATCTCGGCATTGTCCGCAACACAAAAAATCTGCTTGACATAGCCAAACAGCCCGCAAAGCAGCTCTGCAGGCAGAGCCGTCGGCGTGCCGCCGCCGAAATAGACCGTATCCACCTCGTAATCGGCCGCCGCCGATGCATAACGTGCCATTTGCGCACGCATCGCGTCACAGTAGGCTTCCATGGTTTGCCTCGATTGGTTGGGAAAGGAGCAAAAGTCACAGTAGTGACATTTGCTCCCGCAAAACGGAATATGCAAATAAATTCCCAGCTTTTTCATAGCGTTAATCGTCGTCACCCAGCTTGAGCACCGCCATAAACGCCTCGGGAGAGATCTGCACCGAGCCAAGCTGGCGCATTCTCTTCTTACCCTCCTTCTGCTTCTCCAGCAGCTTCTTTTTACGCGTGATGTCACCGCCATAGCACTTGGCAAGCACGTCCTTGCGCATGGCCTTGACCGTCTCGCGCGCGATGATCTTGGAGCCGATGGCCGCCTGGATCGGGATCTCGAAGAGCTGACGCGGAATGTTTTCCTTGAGTCGCTCGGCGATCTTACGCGCTCTGGGATACGCCTTTTCCTCGTGTACGATAAAGGAAAGTGCGTCCACCTGCTCGCCGTTGAGCAAGAAATCCAGCTTGCAGAGCTTGGAGGGTACGTAGCCCGCCAGCTCGTAGTCCAGGGACGCGTAGCCGCGCGAGCGCGACTTGAGTGCGTCAAAGAAATCGTAAATGATCTCGTTGAGCGGCAGCTCGTAGTGCAGCTCGACTCTGTCCTGATCGACGTACTTCATATCGATAAACGTGCCGCGTCTGTCCTGGCACAGATCCATCAGATTGCCCACGTATTCGGTGGGGGTCATGATGTTGGCCTTGACAATGGGCTCGCGCGCCTCGGCGATCTCGTCGGGCGAGGGATAGTTGGAGGGGTTGTCAATGCGCACCTTGGAGCCATCCTTGAGCGTCAGCTCATAGATAACGCTGGGCGCGGTGGTGATCAGATCGAGATTGAATTCTCTTTCCAATCTCTCCTCAATGATCTCCATGTGCAAAAGCCCTAAGAAGCCGCAACGGAAACCAAAGCCCAGCGCAATAGAGGTCTCAGGCTCAAATTCCAGCGCCGCATCGTTCAGACGCAGCTTTTCCAAGGACTCGCGCAGATCCTGATAGCGCGCGCCGTCCGCGGGGTAAATACCCGCAAATACCATAGGCTGAGCGGCCTTAAAACCGGGGAGAGGCTCATCGGCGGGATTTTCGGCCAGCGTAACGGTATCACCCACACGGGTGTCCCCTACCGACTTGATCGAAGCGGTCAGATATCCTACCTCGCCCGCGCGCAAGCTCTCGCACTTGCGAAGACCGAAGGGCTCCATGGTACCAACCTCGACCACCTCAAATTCCTTGCCGCTGGACATCATGCGGATACGGTCACCTGCACTCAGGCTGCCGTCCTTGACGCGCAGGTTGACCACAACGCCAAGGTAGCTGTCGTAATAAGAGTCAAAGATCAGCGCCTTTAAGGGTGCATCCTCGTCACCCTCGGGCGCGGGGATCTGCTCGGCGATCGCTTCAAGTACCTGCTCAATATTCAGACCCGTCTTGGCAGACACAGCGGGACAGCCCTCGGCGGGAATACCGATGATATCCTCAATCTCCTCCACGCAACGCTCGATGTTTGCGCTGGGCAGGTCGATCTTGTTGATGACGGGCACGATCTCCAGCCCTGCATCGACCGCCAGATACGCATTCGCCAGCGTCTGCGCCTCAATGCCCTGCGTGGCATCCACGATCAGAAGCGCGCCCTCGCATGCGTTGAGCGAGCGGGAGACCTCGTAGTTGAAGTCGACGTGGCCGGGGGTGTCGATCAGGTTATAGATATAAGTATCTCCATCGGGAGCGTTATACTCCAGCTTGACGGCACGTGCCTTGATGGTGATGCCGCGCTCGCGCTCCAGATCCATATTGTCAAGCAGCTGCTCCTCCATCTCGCGCTTGGAGACGGTGCTGGTGGCCTCCAGAATTCTGTCCGCCAGCGTGCTCTTGCCGTGGTCAATATGTGCGATGATCGAGAAATTTCGGATTTTTTGCATTCTCTCGTTGTTTGCCATATACTTCCTCATATAAATATCAATAATCATCTTATTATACCTGATTTTCGCGTTTTTCACAAGAGCATTTTGAAAATTTCTTGCATAGTGCACAAAAATTATTTTACCGCGACAAAATATAGCAATATAATTCCGATATTTACCCAATTTTGTCTTGTTTGTGCGCATTTTTTGTCTTATAATACATTTGTAAGTATTTTATACTATCCGAAAAGGAGACTTGATTATGGCAAAGAAAAATGCAGTTGTGATCGGTTTTGGCGGCATGGGAGGCTGGCATTGCCACTTCCAGAGAAATAACGACGTCGTCAATCTCAAGGGCGTTTACGATATCAAGCCCGAGCGTAACAAGGCCGCAGAGGAAATGGGCATTTATGCTTACCCTTCCTTTGAAGCGGTTCTGGCTGACCCTTTGGTGGATTTCGTAGTCATCGCCGTTCCCAACGATATGCACAAGCCCCTGGCCATTGCGGCTATGGAGGCCGGCAAGCACGTCATCTCGGAAAAGCCTGTGACGCTGTCCTCTGCCGATCTGCAGGAAATGATAGATGCATCCAACAAATATGACAGACGCTTTACCGTTCACCAGAACCGCCGTTGGGATGGCGAGTTCTTAGTCATGCGCGAGGTGTACCACAGCGGCGACCTTGGCAGAGTTTACTCCATGGAGTCCCGCGTGCACGGCTCTCGCGGCATCCCCGGTGACTGGAGAGGCATGAAGCAGCACGGCGGCGGCATGATGCTGGACTGGGGCGTTCACCTGATCGACCAGATCGTCAACATCGTGGACGACCGTAAGCTGCAAAGCGTCTGGTGTAAGTGTGACCACATCACCAACGACGAGGTGGACGACGGCTTCAAGCTGGATATGTTCTACGAGGGCGACCTGACCTGCCACGTTGAGGTGGGCACCTCCAACTTTATCAGTATGCCCCGCTTCTACATGTCGGGTAACAACGGCTCGGCAATGATCCCCGATTGGCTGCAGCCCTGCCGCATCGTATATTGCCACGACTGGTCGGTCAAGGATGCAAAGCCGATCCAGACCGCCGCAGGCCTGACCAAGACCATGGCGCCCCGCGATGAAAAGTCGATTACCGAAAAGTCGATTCCCCAGCCCGCTGCCGACGTGCACGACTTCTACCGCAACTTCGTCAAGGCCATTGACGGCGAGGAACAGCAGATCGTTACTCACGAGCAGATGATGTTCGTCATGAAGATCATGGAGGCTGCCTTTGAGTCCGACAGACTCGGCTTGCCGGTTGAGATTAAGTGAGTTATGAAAAAGGACAGAGATTTTTCTCTGTCCTTTTGTTATGAGCTTACCGTGCAAGTGTTATGAGTTTGCTAAGCAAACGTTATGACATGATCGCTTTTGCAGCTTCAAACTATCCGCAGGATATCATAACTGCGCGAAGCGCATCATATCTCATAGCTCGCCGCAGGCGATCATAACTTTTTGTCGCCCTTCGGCGACAAAATTCATGCACACTCCCGCACCTTCGACATAGAATGATATTGAGAAGCGCGACGCGCTTCAGGGCCGCAAGGCTATTTCATTCTCGGAGGTTTACTATGAACAACTGTCTGTGCAATCTGTTTGAGGACAACTGGGTATGGCTGATCATCCTGGCCATCATTCTCTTCTCCTGCTGCGGGGGCGGCTGTGGCAACGGCTGCGGCGGCTGCAGATAACCCGCTCTTTGACAATAACCCCCCCTGCGGCAACAGCCGCAGGGGGGGTTTGGGGTTTATTCCAATTTCAGACTATCGCAATTCAGAAATGCATGTGCGCCAAGCAGCGAATCGGTGGGGATCACGCGGGATGCGCCGCAATCACGGCAGCTGACCAAAATGCCGCCGTCCAGCACCTGCGCCTCGTATCTTCCCTCTCCCTCCTCGGGCAACACGCCGTCGGGCAGAGGGGCCTTGGGCGGGCACTTGCAATAGATCTTACCTTCGGCATCCAGATCGTTGATGACAAACATAATGATGTCAAAGATCTGAGGATCGGTCAGCGTTTCCTCGTCCTCGCCCTGCAAGGCGCTCAGATCGTCAATGCCGTTCTCAGCCAGCAGGTCAAGCAGCTCCAGCTCGGTTCTTGCCAGCTCCGCCTTGACGTGGTTGGTCTCGCCGATGCAACAGATATTGATATCCGAATAGGGACACTGCAAGGAAAACAGCTCCTTATCAAAAAACACCGATTTGTTGATCAGGAAATTGTGGGGCGAGGGACAGAACATGCAGGGCACGCTGAGTCTGATCTGATCGTCCTTGGTATACACCACCTTCATCTCGCTCTGCCCGCAGCTGCACTTGAGCTTGATCATCTCTGCACTCAGCGCAAAAATACCGACCGCACTCATGACGCCCGCACCACACTTGGGACAGCGATACGCTACGGTTGTTTCTTTGGGATTGATAATCATGTGATCTTCCTTCTTTCGTAAGTTCCCTTTTATTGTATGCTTCAAATGGACAAAACGGCACGGATGTATGCGTGATACTCATTGCAGAGTATCACGCAACTCTATTCGCCTGCGGCGAGTGATATTGCTACGCAGTTATATTCGGCTTATGCCGAGTGCTTCTCTCGCCGCAGGCGAGCTATTTGCTTCGCAAGTTTCGGGGCGAATAGAATATAAGAACCTGCTTCGCAGAACCTTGGAGACACTGCGAGCACCGCGAGCAATATCGCTTCCCGTAAGGGAAATATCACTCTTTGCGCCAGCAAAGAATATCACTCTTTGCGCCAGCAAAGAATTTCACTTTATACCAAACAGAAAAGAGAGAGCATTTCGGATTGCCCGATTTGTTCTCTCTTCTGTCGTTATAAGGGTCTGGGCTTAGCCCTTTCTGCATTGGTCTTGATAAATGCGATGCTTACACTCAGCAATGTTTTCCAAGCTCTTCGCCAAGAACATCGCTCCTATCTATCCATGCCACTTTGTTTTATTTACATATCGATAAACTTGTAAGTCTTCTTGTTGTATTCCAGCTTAAGAGTGTTCTCCTCGAACCACTCCTTGACTTCCTCGGCAACAGCGCCGGTCAGAGCATCGTTGAACCAAGCCTCGTAGCCGTCCTGATCGTAAACCAGAACTGCATAATAGGTGGTCTTATTTTCGGTGCTTGCGGAAGAAGAGGTGGAAGAAGAGTTGGTGGCCACGGTCAGCTCGATGACACCGGAGTTGGCGCCGGGTTTAGCGGTCTCCAGCCACTTGTCAGCGCCGTCAACCTTCTGATCCTCCAGGTCGCCGGGCAGGTAGTCCTCAACAGCGTCGTAAGCATAAATGCTCAGCGTGTTGTCAGCCTCGTACATCTTTTCCAGAACCTCAACCAGATTGTCCTTGTTCATCTCGCCCTTGGAGTACTCAGCATAGAATGCTTCAGCATCCTCCTTCTCGGAGAACATAACGTAACCAAAGTGCTTGGTGATCTCGGTGTTGCGGTAGCCTTCCTTTTCAAGCAAGTAAACGGTAACGGTGTAAGTGGTTACCTTTACCTTCTCGGTAGCGACGGTGGAAGGAGCCTTGGTGGTGGTCTCTTCCTTGGTGGTTTCCTCGGAAGCCTCTGCTGCGCCCTCGGTGGTAGTTGCCTCGGTGGTGGTGCCTGCAGTGGTGGTCTCTTCCTTCTTTACGGTCTCTTCGGTTTCCTTGGTGTTTTCGAAGTAGGTCAGGTCACCCTTCTTTGCGGGCTCCTGGCTCTTTTCGTGATCCTCTTCCTTTTCATGCTCGCACTCGCCCTTTTCGCATGCGCTTGCGTCATAACCGAACACCCACTTACTTACGTCGGTGGGAGTGGAGGGATACTTGAAGGCTTCGGTCAGAGTTTCATTGAACTTGGGCTCCATCTTTTCTGCGGTATAGTTCTCCTCGAAGTACTTCTGCAAAGCCTGCTCAGCAGCTTCCTCGGTCTCGTACTTTGCAAGATACAGATTCCAGTTCTTCTCGCGGTAGCTCTTCATCTCAGCATCCTTGAGCAGCTCGATAACGGCAGCCTTGTAGGTTTCCTTGTCGGCAGACTCGGAAAGTGCCTTAGCCTTTTCCAGGATGTCCTTCTTAGCAGCCTCAAAATCGGCGTCATTCTCGTAATCCTTGGACTTGATCTCAAAGGTGTAGGAGTAGTAGTCAGCCATCAGGAAGCTTGCAGGGTTATCCTTGGCAAACTGCTCGATGGTTGCATAGTCCTTCTCGGAGAGCAGCAGCTCTTCCTTTTCGGTGTTCAGCTTTTCCTCGAACTTGGCAGCCAGCGTGATCAGCTCAAGTGCTGCACGGACGTCTCTCTCCTTTACACCGGTGCCGTAGGTAGCAGCCAGATATGCGGAGAAGGTGGAGTAGTAGGACATGCCGAACTGCTCGTACATAGCCTTCTGGCTCTCATAGGTGGACTTGAGATTTTCCAGAGACTTATCAATGCTCCGGATATCTTCCTCGTCAAGCTCGATACCGGCCTTGTTTGCGAACTCGCAGTAGGTCAGCATCTGGGTGACGTAGCTCTCGGTCATACCCATGTAGTAATCAAAGTAAGTTACCTTCTCTTCGCCTTCCTTGGCACTCATGTACTGCGACTTGAGCGACTTGGCGGGATCAATACCCATCAGCTCGTAAACGCTGTCGTACTGGTTCTTGAAATAGCTATTGTAGAGCTGGTAATAATACTCGTAGTAGCTGTTAAACTGTGTCATGAAGAAATAATTCATCATGGTACCGGTCACACGGTAATTCTCGGTCTCGACCACGGTCTGAGAGCGCGCGAACCAACCGCTGTCATTGAGCACGCCGATAGCGCCTACCAGCAATGCAACGACGACCAGAATTGCCGCGATCGCGACAAAGATACCCGCACCGGATACCTTCTTCTTGTTAGCCTTGGTGGACTTGGGGCTTACGCCGTTTGCCTCAGCCATGGCTCTTTCAATTCTGCTTCTGTTTCCTTTTCCCATGTCAGGGTTCACCTCTATGTTGTATTTTTTGATTATGTTACAGGCAGGGGCGTCGTCCGTTGTACGGATATAGGCCCCCATCCAAACAGTCACGCAATATTATATCGCAATTATGGTGTGCAAATATAATCGAATTGTAAACCAATACTTAATTTTTCTGATTTTTTACAACAAGTTTCCGTCTTTTACCTTAAACGTTCATAATTACCGGCAGAATCATGGGTCTGCGCTTGGTCTTGCTGTAGATAAATTTGCCAAGATCGTCCTTGACGCGGTTCTTGATGGCGTAGAAATCCGCATCCCTGCCCGAAAGGCTCTTGTCCATGGCCTGGGCGGCGATCTCGCGCATCTGCTCCATCAGATCCTCCGACTCGCGCACGTACACAAAGCCGCGCGATACGATATCCGGCCCCGACAGCACGTATCTTGCATGCATATCCACCGTGGCAACCACCACAATAAGGCCGTCCTGCGACAGGTGCTTACGGTCACGGAGCACGATGTTGCCCACGTCACCCACGCCCGATCCGTCCACCAGCACCTTACCCGAGGGCACGGTGCCCGCAAACTTGGCGCCGTCCTCCGACAGCTCCAGCACCTTGCCGATATCCGAAATAAAGATATGGTCGGCCTGCATGCCCATGCTGCGGGCGATCTCGCCGTTGGCAGCCAGATGCTTGTACTCGCCGTGCACCGGCATGAAATACTCCGGCTTGGTCAGCGCCTGCATCAGCTTGATCTCCTCCTGGCAGGCGTGTCCCGAAACGTGCACCTCAACCACCGAGTCGTGCAGCACCTTAACACCCATCTTGGAGATCTCATTGACGATGCGATTGATCAGATTCTCGTTGCCGGGAATGGCACTTGCCGACAGCACCACCAGATCCTGGGGTCCCAGTGTGACCTGATTGTGCTCGCCAAAGGCCATTCGGTAGAGTGCCGACATGGGCTCGCCCTGACTGCCCGTGGTGATCAGCGTCAGCTCCTCGGGCTTATAGCGCTTGATATCCTGCAGCTCGACAATGACGCCGTCCGGTACGGTCATATAGCCCAGCTCGCGTGCCGCGGCCACGATATTGAGCATGCTGCGCCCCGTAATGGCAACGCGCCTGCCGTGGCGCACGCTGGTATCGATGATCTGCTGAACGCGGTGCACGTTGGACGAGAAGGTGGCGATGATGATCCTCTTATTCTTGTTGACCGAGAAGATATACTCCAGCGATTCCCCCACCTTCTTTTCCGAGGGGGTATAGCCGGGGCGCTCGGCATTGGTGGATTCGCAAAGCAACAGCTTAACACCCTCCTTGCCAAGCTCACCAAGGCGGGTCAGGTTCATGATCTCGCCCTCAATGGGGGTCAGGTCCAGCTTGAAGTCGCCCGAGTGCACCACCAGACCTACAGGGGTACGGATGGCCAGCGCGCAGGCGTCTGCGATCGAGTGGTTGACGCGGATGAATTCCACCGAGAAGCTGTTGCCAAGGCTGACCGTGTCCCCTGCCTGCACACATCTCAGATCTGCCTGCCAGGGCAGCTTGAATTCCTCCAGCTTATTCTTGAGAATACCCAGCGTCAGCTTGGTGCCGTATACCGGTACGTTATAGTTGCGAAGCAGGTAAGGAACCGCACCGATGTGGTCCTCATGGCCGTGGGTCAGTACGACGCCCTTGATGTTGTCCCTGTTCGCATCCAGGTACGACATGTCGGGAATGACCAGATCGATACCCGGCATGTCCTCGTCGGGAAAGCCGATGCCGCAGTCCACGATCAGGATCTCTCCGTCACATTCAAACAGCGTCATGTTCTTGCCGACCTCCATCAGGCCGCCCAGCGGGATGACGCGCAGGCGAGCGGCAGGGTCGTGCTTGATCTGCACGCCGGGTGCGGCCGCCTTTTCGGCCTTGCGTCTGCCCGTGCGCACGTGGGTCTTGCGCTCCGAGGTCTTTTTGTCGGCGGGCGCGGGGGCGACCTCCTTGACGGGGGCCTTTTCGGGCGCGGGCATCTCTGCCTTTTTGGACTTCTTGGCGGGCTCGCTCTTTTGCTTTGCGGGCTTTTGCTTTGCGGGCTTTTGCTCGGGCAGCTTTTTCTGCTCCGCCTCTACGCTTGCATAGATCTCCTCAAGAGCGGCGTTGATGATCTTTTCGCTGACGTTTTTGCTCTCACTCCTTTTTCTGGAGGATTGCTTCTTGGCGGCCGAGCCGCCTCTGTTACTTTGTTTTGCCATATATAATTAATTTCCGTGTGCGCGCGGAGCTCCTTTCTCAAATGCGCACAAAAAGCCGAGCCCTCCCCAAGACGGTATAACGGCCCCCGTCCGGACAAAAGAGCTCATGATTCAATTTGTATTTGCAGAAATGAATTTCATTTCAAAAACGGTCACACCAGTTATATTGATTATATCACATTTTGGGTCCGTTGTCAACAGGACGGCAAAACCTTACAATAAAAGACATATAGCCGCAGCGATGCCGCCCCCCGTGACAAGTCCGCAGCCAAAGCCCAGCACGACCTGCCATGACAGCTTGACCTTTCTCTTTTGCACCGCATGCGGCGAGGCACTCTGGCGGATGATCTTGTTGGCCTCGCTGACCATATCGCCGCCCGCTGTGGCTGTCGCCTCACGGCGCAGCACGAAATACGCCTCCTCGAACAGCGAATCCTCCCCCAGCTTGACCACGTACATTCTCTTCTGCGCACCCTTGAGCATTTCAGGTCTCCTTTGCAAATCGGTTTATTTTCCAGTATTCCCACCTTTTGCCCCTCAGTAACACCGCGTGCAAAAATTTATGTATGCAGGCGCACTCGACCCCGTTTTCCCCACTACGACATTTTGCGTCTGTGAATACCAATTTTTCAGAAAATTCACCATTTATTTCCATTTTTGTCTTGACAAAATCCGCAGAGTTGATTATAATAAAAACATAGTAAATCAATCACTATATATAAAAGGAGAATTATTTATGAAATCAACAGGTGTCGTCCGCAAGGTAGACGAGCTGGGAAGAATCGTGCTTCCCATCAGCATCAGACAGACTATGGATATCAACGAGAAGGATCCGCTGGAGATCTTTACCGATGATAACCGCATTATCCTGCAAAAATACCATCCCGCATGCGTATTCTGTAACAATGCAGACCGCATCGTGTACTTCAATAACAAGCGTATCTGTCAGGATTGCTTGGAGAAGATCAAGACCCAGCTGTAAGAAAGGATTCCGATATGAAACTTACCGATATGAAAAATCTGCTCAAGGACGGCGCGCTGGATGCTCGCCTTGCCGAAGTGTACGGTGCTGACGCCGTTGCCGCACAGAGAGAAAGATATCTGGCCGCGATCGACGCCTTTGCCGCACTTTACGGCTCTGACCGCGACGTCTCCCTGTTCTCGGTTTCGGGCAGAAGCGAGCTTTCGGGCAACCATACCGACCACAACCACGGCTGTGTGGTAGCCGCATCCATTGACCTTGACATCATTGCCGTGGCATCCGCCAATGCCGACAACATCATCCGCGTCAAGAGTGAGGGATTTTCCGCAGATGCGGTGGATCTTGCTACCTACACCGCGCCCGATCCGGCAAGGTACGCCACCTCGGCGTCCATCATTGCGGGCATGAGTGCGCAGTTCACAGCTAACGGCTACGCCACGGGCGGATTTGATGCATATTCCACCTCTAACGTGCTCAAGGGCTCGGGCATTTCGTCCTCTGCCGCATTCGAGGACATGGTCGGCAATATTCTCAATCACCTGTATAATGACGGAAAGGTGGACAACGTTGAGATCGCCAAGATGTCGCAGAAGGCCGAGAATCTGTTCTTTGGCAAGCCCTGCGGTCTGATGGATCAGGTCGCCTGCGCGCACGGCGGCATTGTCGCCATTGATTTTGCAGACCCCGCCGCTCCCGTCATCCGCGGCGTTCCCTTTGATATCACGGGCGCGGGATACGCGCTGTGCATCGTCAACACCGGCGGCAACCACGCCGACCTGACCGACGACTACGCGTCCATTCCCGCCGAGATGAAGGCGGTTGCCGCATACTTTGGCAAAAAGGTGCTGCGCGAGGTGGACGAGGCAGAGGTCATTGCCGCTATCCCCGCATTGCGCGAGCAGCTTGGCGACCGCGCCATTCTGCGCGCCCTGCACTTCTTTGCCGAGAACAAGAGAGTGCTTGCCCAGACCGACGCGCTCATGTCGGATGATCTGGACGCATTCCTTAGCCACGTTTGCGCATCCGGCCGGTCCTCGTTCTGCTATCTGCAGAACATCTATACCACCAAAGCCCCCGACGAGCAGGGTCTCTCGCTCGCGCTGTGTCTTGCAGAGCGCGTGCTGTCAGGCAAGAAGGCCGCATGGCGCGTACACGGCGGTGGATTTGCAGGCACCATTCAGGCATTCGTGCCGGTAGAATACGTGCCCGAATTCCGTGCGGCTATGGATGGCGCGCTGGGCGAGGGTGCATGTCTGGCTCTCCGCATCCGTCGGATCGGCGCATGCAGGATTGCATAACGGGAGGGTCCCGATGTCTTTGTTTTCCAAAAATTCGGGCGGCATGCTACCCCCTCAACCCCCGCATCCGCAAAAGGAGAAAAAGCCTGCCACCAAGCAGGATAAGATCTTGCTTGTGCTGATGCTGGGCAGTATGGTCGTTTCCACAATTGTATATTTCTTTTTGATTGCACTCTCCGAGAGCGTGGAATCGCTCCGGACGGCGCAGATCCTCGGCATCGGCACTATGGTGACCTTTGCCGTGGCAGGCGCGGGATTTGTGTTCGCCTACATTATTTATAATCGCGCATTTACGCGCGACGGCATCACCCCCGAAATGCTGCCCGACACCATGAGCGAGCAGCAAAAGGCCGATTTCATTCAAAGCGGCATTGACCGCAAGCGCAAATCCAAATGGATGATCGTGGTCATTCTCGCCCTGCTTTGCCCCTTGGCCATTGATTTTCTGATCCTGACCGCCATTCCCACGCTGCTGGGTCCTATCTTTGGATAAAGGACGGCGAAAGATGGCAAACTACCGTATCTGTACCCTATTTTCCGGCTCAAAGGGTAATTGCACCTACATAGAAACACCCGCGGCAAAAATTCTGATCGACATGGGCAAGAATTGCCGCGCGGTCTGCCATGCCCTTTCCGAAATCGGGGTTGACCCCGATGCGCTGGACGCCGTGTTCATCACGCACGAGCACCGCGACCACATCGACGCGCTTGCCGTCTTTTGCAAGCACCATCCCCTGCCCATCCATATCCAAGAGGCCAGCGCAGAGCGACTGCTCGGGTCAGCACCGCATCTGGAAGATCTTGTGCGGACCTATCCCGACGCCACTTCTTGCCGCGTGCAGGTGGGTGATCTTACGGTGCAGGCCTTCCGTACGCCGCACGACAGCCGTGCCTCGGTGGGCTATCGCCTCACACTTGACGGTGAGACACCCGTATCTATCGCCTACGCCACCGACATCGGCTATATCACGCCGGAGATCATGGAGAATCTTGTGGGCTGTGAATCTGTGGTGCTGGAATCCAACCACGATCCCGACATGCTCATGGACGGGCCTTATCCTTATGATCTCAAGCTGAGGATCCGCGGCAGAAAGGGTCACCTGTCCAATGAGGATTGCGCAACCCTTGCCGCACAGCTGTACGCGGGCGGCACCAAAAACATTCTGCTGGCGCACCTTTCCGAGCAGAACAACACGCCCCGTCTGGCTTTTCACGAAACCTTTACCGCCATTGCAGACAAGGAGTTCAACCTGCGCGTGGCCGATCCGACCTACGTCAGCTGGTTGGTTCCTTAAGGAGAAATTATGTTAAACGTAAAGCTCATCACAATAGGCACACTCAAGGAGAGTTATCTGCGCGAGGCCGCCAAGGAATATGAAAAGCGACTGGGGGCTTACTGCAAGTTCACCGAGGTCAACCTCTCCGAGGTCAAGCTGTCGGACAAGCCTTCCGGAAAGGAGATCGACGCCGCGCTGGAGGCCGAGGGAAAGCAGATACTCGCGGTCATGTCGCCGCGCGCTTATAAGATCGCACTTTGCGTGGAGGGCAAGCAGCTCTCCTCGGAGCAGCTTGCGCAAAAGATCGAGCAGATCGGGCAGACGCACGGCGAGATCGCCCTTGTGATCGGCTCTTCATTTGGGCTGTCTCCCGCTGTCAAGAGCGCGTGTGATCTACGGCTGTCAGTTTCGGCACTGACCTTCCCGCATCAGCTCATGCGAGTGATCTTACTGGAGGCTACCTATCGCGCGTTCACCATCATCAAGGGGACGCCGTACCATAAATAACGAAAAAGTCCGCGATCCTGCGGACTTTTTAAAAATTTTCTTTTTTCATGTAACCAATTCATTCCATTTTCCGTCTTTACAGATGTAGGGATCCTGAAAACCCCGCAAGGAGGTGACATAAGTGGACGATAAAGCAATCGTTGCCCTGTACTGGGAGCGCTCCGAAGCAGCGATTGAACATTCGCAACAAAAATACGGAAATTACTGTTACCGTATCGCAGATAACGTCTTGCACAATCACGAGGACAGTGAGGAATGCGTCAACGATACCTGGGTGCGCGCATGGAATGCCATGCCACCCGAGCGTCCGGCGCTGCTGGGCGCATTCCTTGGTAAGATCACGCGCAATCTCGCCCTTGACCGCTATACCCACGACCGCGCCAAAAAGAGAGGAGCCGAGGTGGAGGATATTGCAGAGGAATTCTGGCAGTGCGTGCCAAACGGCGAGCCCTCTCTTGCAGATCAGACCGCCCTGCGCGAGGCCTTCAACGGCTTTCTGTCTTCTCTTTCCGAGCAGACGCGCAAGGTGTTTATGCAACGCTATTGGTATCTCTGCCCCATTGAGCAGATCGCCCGCGAGGCCGGTCTCTCTCCTGCCAACGTGAAGGTCAAGCTGCACCGCACCCGCAAGGCCTTCAAAGACTACCTTGAAAAGGAATGTATTGATATATGAAAAAGAAACAATGGCTGAAATCCTTTGGTGACGTGGACGACAAATACGTGCACGAAGCCGCTCCGTCGGGCGCCGCCCGCGTCCGCTCCGGCAAGCCCGCGCGTCTGATCGCGATCCTTGCCGCTTGCATGGCATTCGTCATGCTGGCAGGCACGTTTGCCCTGTTTATCCCCTTCAGAACCACCCCGCCCAGCGTTGCCGCTTACGCGGGAAGCTCTTACTACTCTCTGATTCAGAAGTTCAACGAATACAACTACACACCCCCTGCGTATAAAAACGCCGCCGAGTGGCTGTGGCATCTGCCCGGCGATCTGCTCGCCAAGGCAGAAGACTTCATGCCCAGTGCCCCCGAAGAATCCGATAGTCTCAACGGCAGCGGCAACTATCAGGAGGTCACCGACAATCAGGTGGCCGGCGTCATCGAAGCCGACCACATCAAGCGCAGTGACACCCATATCTATTATCTTTCCGGCAATCAACTGAACGTCTACACCATCGAGGGTGAGGACAGCAAATGGATCGGCCATCACGCAATCGACAAGAATGGCTCTGCCGGCCTTGACGCCGAGGAATTCTTCCTCTCCAAGGACTGCAAGACCGTGACCGTGATCTGCTCCGCGCTCGACGGGTTTGATAAGAACTATATCAGTATGGTCAGGATCGTGACGCTGGACGTCAGCGACCCGGCCAAGATCAGGGAAATTTCTACCGTGGACGTTTCGGGACGGTATCTCTCCTCCCGTCTGACCGAGCACGGACTTCTGCTTATGACCACCATGCGCTGCTACAGACCCGACTTTGATAACGAGTGCACCTTTGTCCCCCACGTCGTGACAGACCGGGGCACGCAATACCTTGCCCCCGATTCCATCATCTCTCCCGACACACTCAGCAATGCAAGCTACACCGTCATGGTCATGCTGGACGACGTCGGCACGACGGTCAAGGACAGCGCCGCGTTCCTTTCCTATTCGGAGGACGTTTACGTATCCGAGGACGCCATTTACGCCACCAGAAGCTACCGCGCATACGGCGAGGTGCAAAACTACACCCAGCCTTGGTTTACACTCAGCGAGATCTCCTGCATGGGATACGGCGCAGACGGCTTTGAGGCATGCGGCTCGGTAACGGTCAGTGGCACCGTGCTGGATCAGTACAGCATGGATCAGTACGACGGCATGCTGCGCGTGGTGACCACCACCAGTCAGGGCACGAAAAACCTGCGCAGCGAATATTTTGATTTCTTTGACAACCGCGAGGTCGATCTCGTCCCCGAACCGATCCAATCCGGTACCAGCGCAGATCTGTACGTCATTGATCTTACCACCATGGAGATCGCCGCATCGGTCAAGCAGTTTGCCCCCAGAGGCGAGACGGTTCGCTCGGCGCGCTTTGACGGCAACATGGCTTACGTTTGCACCGCCATTCAGCAGACCGACCCCGTATTCTTCTTTGACCTATCCGACCTTGAAAACATCGAGGTCAAGGAGACCGGCACGATCGCAGGATTCTCCACCAGCCTTGTTAACTTCGGCGACGGCTTCTTACTGGGCATCGGTCGTGGCGGCAACGGCAACGAGCTCAAGATCGAGATCTACACCGAGAGCGAGACCGGCGTGGAATCCTTTGCCAAGTACGAGCGTCCCTGCACCGATTACTCCCCCGACTACAAGGCCTACTATATCGACCGCGAGAACGGCCTTATCGGCCTTGGCGTTTACACCTGGGACAAGGTTTACCTTGATACCGGCGTATACAGATACGACAATTACCGCTATGGCTATATCGTTCTGCACTTTGACGGCGAGAATCTGCGCGAGGTACTCCGTTACGAGTACGGTAACCGCGACCGTATAGACGAAATGCGCGGCGTATATATCGACGGATATTATTACGTTCTCAACGGCACTCGCATTGACGTCCGTGCTCTGGAGCTGGCACAATAAGTACAAACCAAAAGACCAAGTCCTCAGACTTGGTCTTTTATATTGCAATTCTTGGCCGGGTATGCTATAATATACGCATCACCCTTGACGGAGGTACGAATGAAAAAGCTGTATCTGATCGCCAACGCGCACATAGATCCCGTTTGGCTGTGGCATTGGCAGGACGGATATTCCGAGGTGCTGTCCACCTTCCGCTCAGTACTGGATCGCATGAAGGAATTCCCCGATTATAAATTCACCTCGGCCTGCGCCGTTTACTATATGTGGGTCGAGCAGACCGATCCCGACATGTTTGCCGAAATTCAGGAGCGTGTGGCAGAGGGTCGCTGGAATTTGGTGGGCGGCTGGTATCTTCAGCCCGATTGCAACATGCCGGCAGGCGAGAGCTTTGCGCGCCACGCGCTGATCTCTCAGCGGTATTTCAAGGAAAAATTCGGTGTCACCGCGCGCACCGGCTACAACGTGGATTCGTTTGGCCACAATGCCTCTCTGCCCAAGCTTTTGCAGGGCGCGGGCATGTCGCGCTACGTCTTCATGCGTCCCATGGAGCACGAAAAGCACCTTGATTTCGATCATTTTCTCTGGAAGAGCGACGACGGCTCTGCCGTTGTGACCAGCCGCATCCGCCAATATTTCGGTCAGCCCGATGAGATCGCCTCAATCGATGCCATTGACCACGTCTCGGCCGAGGATGGCGTGCCCCGCATGGCCTTTTTCGGCATCGGCAACCACGGCGGCGGCCCCAGCGCGCGCATACTGGATGCGCTGAGCACCGACATGCCCGCACACCGCACCTTTGCCTCGGCAGACGATTTCTTTGATGCGCTGGACACGGCCGATCTGCCCCTGCACGAGACCGAGCTGCAGCATCACGCGCGCGGCTGTTATTCTGCCATGGGCGCGGTCAAGCATGCCAACCGCCAAGCCGAGGAAAATTTGCTCGCGGCCGAGCGCATCTGCCTTTTGGCCGAGCGTCTGGTCGGATTTTCATATCCAAAAGCCGAACTGAAAAGGGCTTGGGAAAACGTGCTGTTCAATCAATTCCACGATATTCTCGCAGGCTGTTGCATCGAAAGTGCTTATAAGGACGCCGCATATCTGCACGGCGAGACCATGGCTATTACCGAGCGCGCACAAAACAGAGCCATGCAGGCCATTGCCGTCCGCGTGGAGACCGCGCGCGATCATGACCCCGGTGAGCTGTGTGCCAAGCATTTTCTGACCTGGGAGCACAAGGATCTGGGAACACCCGTGCTGGTATTCAACCCGCACGCCTTCCCCATCCGCACCGCTCTGCACCGTCGCGCCGATTGCAAGAGCATGACCGACGACCAAGGCTATGAGATCCCCTGCCAGCAGGTGCGCGGCGAGGCCACCAACGGCGAGCACGATCTTTACGAGACCGCCTTTATAGCCGAGGTTCCCGCCTTTGGCTACAGACTCTACCGCTACTACCCCTCGCGCGAGCCCAAAGCGGAGTTCCCGACCGTGACCGTGAGCGAGACCATTATGGAAAACGACCGCATCCGCGTGGAATTTGACGCACGCAGCGGCGAGATCGGCAGAATCGTTTGTAAGGACGACGGCCGTGTGTTGTGCGAAGGCGGCACGGGTGCCATCCTGTTGGACGAGACCCCCTGCGACACCTGGGCGCACAACCGATTTGACTTGGGCGAGGTCTGCGCGCGCTTTGCAAGCCCCGAATTCAAGGTACTGGAGAGCGGCTGTGTTTGCGGCAAGCTGGCCGTGACCGTACGCGCAGGTGACAACGTCCTGACCCGCACCTATACGCTGAATATGGGCAGCGATCAGTTGGACGTCGATCTTCGGGCCGATATCCGTGACGGGCACCGCGCGCTCAAGCTGACCTTCCCCGCCAAGGACGAGGTGATCTGCGAAATTCCGTTTGGCACGGTCATGCGCCCCTTGTGCAACGGCGAAGAGCCGTTTGGCAAGTGGTTTGCCTCTGCCGGACTTGGCGTGGCAAACGACGGCAAATACGGCTATGACTCCACCGCGACCGAGGTGCGCATGACGATACTGCGTACCGCCGTTTACGCCGACCATTTCGGCGTCCGCGACGGCAGATATCACTATATGGATCAAGGAACGCAGGTCGCTCACTATACCGTCTTCCCATATAACTGCAAGGCAGATGCGCACCGCCGCGCGGCTGTGCTGAATGCCCCTGCAAGGGCCATCAACGCAAGCTTCCACCATGGCGATCTGCCTGAGGCCTTGTGCGGTATCGCGGGTGCGGACGGCTCGCTGATGATCAGCGCGATCAAAATAAGCGAGGACACAGATGGCGCGATCCTACGCGCATGGGAGTGCGAGGGCGAGCAGATCGAGAGCACCGTCACCCTGCTGGGCAAGCCCGTGCATCTGACCCTTTCTCCCTACGCCATCAGCACGGTGGATGAGAAATCCAACCGTCTTGACTTTATGGAGTGGCCGATCCAATAAACCAAAAAGGCTGAATCGATTATGATTCAGCCTTTTCCTTATTTTGCTTCAACAGAGTACGTCACGGTAAATTCCGCGCTCTCGCCTGCTATGCGGAGCTCGTATTCGCCCGCCGCAGGAGATTCTATCTTAAGCGTCGCGCCCTCGCAAATCGAAAGGTTGCCCAAGATCTTGCCGTCCTTGTACACGTACACGTACAGGTTCCCCGCGCTCAACGCGGTGCTGACCGTAAAGGTGACGCTTGCCGTCCCCTCCTTGACTCTGACGCTGTCCAGCACGTCCACACCCGAGAATTTTTTGACCTTCAGAGTGTTCTGTCCGTTCACCTCGGAGCGTACCGAAACGTTGGTGCTGGAGCTTGGAGCTTTGGCCGTCAAATCGGCATCGGTCAAGGTAGCCAGCGCGGTGTCTGCCTCGCCGTTGGCATCCTCAATATGTGAGCAGGCTACAAGGCTCAGGCACAGAATCAAGATCAATCCGAAAATCGCGTAACGCTTCATTTCTCTTCCTCCGCATCCTCAAATTCCAGCGGTACAAGCTCCGGCTCGGGTGCTTCTGCAGGCGCAGGTGCCTCCTCGGGCTCGGGCATGGTGGATGCCGCACCGAAAATCGTTTCATAAAGCAGCTCTGCAAACATGCCGTGCATTTCGCGGCAGGGATGATTGATGCCGTTGGCCAAAAGGTCGGTGGTATCCATGCCGTTTTCCTGCATCTGCTTCCAGAGTGCATAGCCGTCTGCCACCACGATACCGTGCGCAAAGGCTACCTCGCGCGCTGCGTCCATAAAGGTATCCATCTTGCCGCTGTTCTGCATGCCCGCAGTTACCTCGGCATACACGGTCAGATCGTCGGGAACGCAGTCCGGCACGTGGGTATTGAGCATATTGGGGGTCATAAACAGCGTTTCGATCTCTGCTGCCCCCAGTGCATCAAAAATGCCACCGAGTGCCTCCTTGTAAGCCTCGACGTCGCCGTTTACGTCATTCAGACCGTAGCAGACCACGCAAAGATCGGGCTTATGCGAGATCACGTCGCGCTCGATTCTGGCAAGACCGCCCGCCGCCGTGTCCCCTGCCACGCCCGCATTGATGATGCTGATGGGAAGCCACTCGTACTTCTGCGCGATCATCAGCCTCAGGCGGTTATGATACACCGCGGCAAAATCGTAAATGCATCCGCCGCCGGGGGTGCACTCAAATGCGCCGTGCGTCACACTGTCACCCAAAAACGCGATGATGGGCGTGCCCGAAAAGGGATGCTCCCGTTTATCCAACAACTGCTTGAACTTCATATATATCTCCTATGTATGGCTGTTATCTCTCATGATTGATTTTACCATACCGCCGCCGCTTTTGTCAAGAGCGCGGATGGCTCTGCACATATTTTCACTTGCCAAAATTCGACAGCTGTGATATAATAGACACAATCAAGGATTGGAGTGCATACTATGTCGATTTTCTGGATCAAAATGCTGGCCGCGCTCTCCATGCTGCTGGATCATACGGGGCTGATTTTATTCCCGGACGTGCTCTGGCTGCGCATTGTCGGCCGCCTTGCCTTTCCGCTCTACGCGCTGTGTATTGCAGAGGGCTTTGCACATACCCGCCATCGCGGCAAATATTTTCTTCGCATCTTTATTCTGGGCGTGATCTGCCAGATCGGCTACTCCGTGGTTGCCACACAGGTGTATCTGGGCATTCTGCTGACCTTCTCGCTCTCGATCATTCTCATGTTTTTCGTGGACGCATGGCTGTGCGCCATCCGCGCAAAGGAGCAGAAGCTGACCCGGATCTGGCATACGCTGACCGGGCAAAAGCTGCGCCGCCGCGGCAGCATCGTGCTGTGCTCGGTCTCGCTGGGACTTGTGCTGCTCGCCACCGTGACGCTGACACAGCTGGTGGACGTGGATTATGGCCTGAGCGGCGTGCTGTTCCCCGTGCTGGTCTACCTTGGGGCATTCCGCTGGCCCAAATTTGCCACCTTTACGCTGGGAGTCGGACTTCTGATTTGCAATTTCGAGCACTCTACTCTGCCGCGCGTATGGTCGGCGCTCTCGCTCATTCCTGCCGCCTTATACAACGGCAAGCCCGGGTGGCGGGGGTTCAAGTACTTTTTCTATATTTTTTATCCCGCACACCTGTTAATTCTGTATGCAATCGCGTATTTATTATATAAATTCAGATAAATCCATTGCATTTGTCACATTTTTGTGTTACAATGAAGAATAATCCATATTACTTAAGGAGATATTGTCATGATTACCGTAACGCCCGAAACCTCCTACAGAATCGTTCACCGCTCACAGAACACCTTGTTCTGTGACCATGGCAACGGCGGCGTTTGCCACGATGAAAACGGCGTTCTGTATGCCGTAGCATCCGGTATGCGCATGCAGCAGATCGATCCCTTTGGCACACTTTGCATGTACGTCAGCCGTGACGGCGGCGAAAAGTGGTCTCCCTCTATCGTGATCCGCGAATCCTATTCGGATGACCGCGACCCCGCTATCCTGTATCTGGGAGACGGCAAGCTGATGGTCACATGGATCAACCTGCCCGCAACTCTTTATCTGGGATCTATGTATAACAGCATCAAAAATTCCGCTACGCGTGATACTGCGGGTCCCGTGCTGGGCATGCTGTCCTCTTATCCCTATCTGCCCCGCGAGCAGATGGAGGGCGGCTCTTACTACATGATCTCCGACGACTACGGTATGACCTGGTCCGAGCCCGCCAAGATGCCCATCGTCTCTCCCTTTGGTCCTATGCTGTGCGCAAACGGCGCACTGCTCTGGATGGGTGAGGAATGCTTCTCCGGCGATGCTGCACTCAAGGGTCACATGGCCGTTTACCTGAGCGTGGATAAGGGTCAGAGCTGGGAGCAGGTCAGCATCCTGCCCTTGGCCGAGGAGCAGATCCTCTCCGATCCCTGCATCGTTGAGCTGCCCAACAACCGTCTGTTTGCCACCGTGCATGCACACGTAGGCAATGCAGTCGAGGACGGCAAGATCGTTTACCACGATCATACCCTTTATACCGCTTATTCCGACGATTACGGCAAGACCTGGAGCGACTGGCGTTGCCTGCACGTTTCGGGTGCTCCCGGACACCTTCTGTTGCACTCCACCGGTGCGCTGATCTGCACCTACGACCGCTGGATCGCGCCCTCTACCCTGCAGGCACTTGTCAGCTATGACAACGGCTTTAGCTGGGAGGAGGAATATCTGCTGGCTGAGCGCGCAGACACCCAGCACGGCACTCCCGTGACCGTGGAGATGGAGGACGGCAGCCTGCTGACGGTTTTCAAGGCTAAGTGCGACGGCGAGGGCTACAGCTCTGTGCTGTGCGCAACTTGGAAGCTCAATCCCCGCCCCGAGCCTGTCGTTGAAGAACAGCCCGAGGCTGAGGCTGAGCCCGTCGTTGAGGTTGAGGCCGTCGTTGAGGTTGAGGCCGAGCCTGTCGTTGAAGAACAGCCCGAGGCTGAGGCTGAGCCCGTCGTCGAGGTTGAGGCCGTCGTTGAGGTTGAGGCCGAGCCTGTCGTTGAAGAACAGCCCGAGGC
>JAZULL010000080.1:0-7345 GCA_045603085.1 Eubacteriales bacterium
GTCCCGTCGCGCGCCACCACTCAAGGCAAGCGGCAAGAAGCTGTGAGACGTTCCATCTTTTGTTGATCGGCATTATCCTGTCCCTCGCCTCGTCGTCTGCGGCGTGGAGAGAGATCGAAAGGGTGATGGGAAGATCCTCACCCATCAGCTTGCGGATACCGTCAACGTGTCCGCAGGTCGAAAGCGAGATGTGGCGGTAGCCGATGCAGATGCCGCCCTCGGCGTTGACTAACTTTAAGAATTTGATCACGTTGTCAAAGTTGTCCAGCGGCTCGCCGATGCCCATCATAACAATGCCGCCAATACGCGCTTCGGGATCGGCGGCACTCATATCCTTTTGTGCCGCGATGACCTGACCGATCAGCTCGGCGGGGGTCAGATCGCGCACGCGACCGCCAATGGTCGAGGCGCAGAATTTGCAGCCCATGCGACAGCCGACCTGCGAAGAGATGCAGATGGTCGAGCCGTGCTTGTAGTACATGACAACAGCCTCCACGCAGTTGCCGTCGGCAAGCTCGAAGAGGTATTTGACGGTGCCGTCGATAGCGGAGACCAGTCGGCGGCGGGGCGTGGGAAGGTGATAGGTCGTCACCTCGGAGAGCTTTGCCACCGTTTTCTTGCCAACGTTGGAGATCTCGGCGGGGGAAAGCCCCTTGTGAAGCCCCTCGAACAGCTGCTTGGCGCGGTATCTGGGCTCACCGATCTCGGCCATTAAGGCCTCAAGCTCCTCGGGGAGCAGGGAAAGTACGTTTTGCATTTGTCAATCCCTCCTTCTGAGCTTGGAAATGAAAAATCCGTCGGTGCCGTGCACGTCGGGGGTCAGCGTCAGCATGCCATTTTGTGATGCGACCGAACCAACCGAGAAATCCTCGGTGACAAATTCGGGGTGTGCGGCAAGGAAACGCGTCACGTTTTGCTCGTTTTCCTCGGGGAAGACGGTGCAGGTGGAATATACCAGCACACCGCCCCGCTTGACGTAGCGGGCACAGTTTTGTAAGATTGCAAATTGAATATCGGGCAGTGCGGCGGCGTCCGCGAGGTCCTTGTAGCGGATCTCGGGCTTTTTGCCCAGCACGCCAAAGCCGGAGCAGGGAACGTCGCAAAGCACGCGATCGGCAAGCTCCACAAGTGCGGGGTCGTGATTTCTCGCATCGCGCTCGCGCGCCTCAATGATGGAAATACCCAGGCGGGCCGCACCCTTTTCGATCAGGGAAAGCTTGCTCTGGTGCAGGTCGTAAGCAAGAATGCGCCCCTCGTTTTGCATGCGAATGGCCGTGCCGAAGGTTTTGGAGCCGGGGCAGGCGCAGGCGTCGATCACGGTCTCGCCGGGCACAGCACCCAGCGCCTCCACACAGATCTGCGAGGCAAGGTCCTGCACAAAGCAAAGCCCCTCTTCGATCTGGGGGGAGCCGGAGGGAATGAAATCCAGCGCGGTCAGCGCACTCTCCAGCGTTTCGGTGGCCTGCACGCGGTAGCCCAGCGCGCAAAGCTGACCGCAAAGGTCGTCGGGCATGGTCTTGAGCGTGTTGACGCGGAGCGTGATGGGCGGTGTGTGCCCAAAGGCCTCCAGCACCGATTCTGCGCGCTCAGCGCCGAAGATCTCGGTCAGCTTTTTGCAAAGCGGTACGGGCACGGAATATGTAATCGATAAATAGCGGTAAAGATCGCTCTCTTTGTCAGGGAAGGCGATGTCTGTGCCGCGGCGGGTGTATTCGCGCAGCACGGCGTTGACAAATCCGCGGGCGCGGCGGGGCGCGAGGGAGACGGTCTCGTTAATGGCGGCGTGGGCGGGCACGCGGTCAAGATAGCAAAGCTGATAAAGCCCCATGCGAACCAGGTTTCGCACCGTGCCGTCCAAATGCTCGATCGGACGCGAGGAAAGTGCGTCCGCAATATAATCAAGGGTGAGTCTGCGCTCGGTCACCCCGTAAACGAGCACCGTGACCAGCGCCTTATCGGGGGCAGAAAGCGCGCTTTTTTTGAGCGCGGCATCCAGCGCAAGGTTGGTGTACTGGCCTGCGGAGTCTGTACGGTTGAGGATCTGCAGAGCCAGCGCGCGAGCGGGATTTTGCATCTGCTCCATCAGTTGCGACCTCTTCTTCCGCCAAAGATCAGCACCAGTCGCAAAAGCGAGAGCAGCGAGGTGGCAAGGGCTGCCACGTAGGTCATAGCGGCGGCAGTCAGCACGCGCTTGGCGGCGTCGTGCTCCTTGAAGCTCAGCGTACCCCAGCTGTCAAGAATGGTCAGCGCGCGGCGCGAGGCGTTAAACTCCACGGGCAGAGTGACCAGCTGGAACAGCGTAGAGAAGGAATAGAGCGCAATGCCCGATACCATAAACAGGTCTGCGATGGGAGTAGCCGCCTGAAAATAGAAATAGGACAGCAGAATGCCGATCAGAAAGAGCGGACCTGCCAGCATAGAGCCAAAGCGGGTCACGGGAATGATGGCGGTGCGAATGCGGATGGGGAAATAGTCGGTCGCGTGCTGCACGGCGTGTCCCGCCTCGTGCGCGGCAACGCCGACTGCGGCGGCACTCGTGCTGTCGTAAACGCTCTCGGACAAGCGGATCACACCGGCTTTGGGGTCATAGTGGTCGGTCAGATGACCGCGCACGCGCTCAATGGAGATGTGTTGAAGACCGTTTTCGTCCAAAATCTTGCGTGCGGCGGCTGCCCCGGTAATCCCGTGTGCGGTTTTTATGCGGCTGCACTGCTCAAACGTGGTTTTGACGCGGATCTGCGTCAAAATCGCGAATATCACTGCAGGAAGCAGGATCAGATAGGTCCAGTCGAAAAAGGAATAATAGAACATAATACCTCCGTGTTAAGACAGCAGATCACCGATATTCAGCTTTCTGCCGCGGATGTAGTCGGCGGCGCCCATGCGCTTTTTGCCCTCGGGAATCACCTGTGTCAGCGCGATCGTGCCCTTGCCGCAAGCGACCAGGATCTCGCCGTCAAGTCCTACAACCGTGCCGGGTGCGGTGTCACCCCAATCCTTGGCAGAGTCGTGCACGTGCGCGGCGTACACCTTGAGCAAGGAGCCGTTTGGCAGATGGGTAAACGACAGCGGAATGGGCGAGGTGCCGCGAATGTGATTGTGTAGAGTTCTCGCATCCAGCGAAAAATCAATGAGCAGGTCGCTCTTCTGGATCTTCTCGGCATAGTTGGCCAGAGAGTCGTCCTGCACCTCGGGTACAAGTGTGCCCGCGCGCAGAGCGTCCAGCGTGTCCAGCATGGTCTGTGCGCCCAGAGCGCCCAGCTTGTCGTGGATAGTTTCGAAGTTATCGTTTTCTTCAATCGGCAGAGCTGCCTTGAGCAGCATATCGCCGGTGTCCAGACCCTCGGCCATATACATAGTGGTAATGCCGGTCTCGGCACAGCCGTCCATAATGGCCCTTTGCATGGGAGCGGCACCGCGATAGGCGGGCAGGAGCGAGCCGTGCACGTTGATACAGCCGTATTGGGGGTATTCCAGTACGTTTACGGGCAGGATCTTGCCGTAAGCGACCACGATGATCAGCTCGGGATCGATCTCGGAAAGCTGTGCGGCAAATTCCTCGCCGCGCAGGGTCTTAGGCTGATAGACGGGGATGCCGTGCTCCAGCGCGTATTTTTTAACGGGCGTGGGAAGCAGCTCGTAGCCGCGTCCGCGGGGCTTGTCGGTCTGAGTGACCACACCGATCACGTTCTCGCCGCGCTCTACCAGCGCCTGCAGGGTGAATACCGCAAAATCAGGTGTGCCCATAAATAGAATCTTCATATCGGTACCTCCCGAGTCGTGTATTATTCTTCCAGCATTTCCAACGCGTTGTCAATAAACAGAACGCCGTCCAGATGGTCGATCTCGTGGCAGAATGCGCGCGCGAGCAGGCCGCTGCCGCTGACCTCCACAACCTCGCCGTCGCGGTTGGTGTAGCGAACCGTGACGTGCATGGGTCTGCGCGTCGTGCCCCACTTACCGGGCAAGGAAAGACAGCCCTCGCTCTCCTCCTGCACACCTGCGCGGGCAATGATCTTGGGGTTGATCATCTCATAGATCTCGCCGGGCTCAACCTCGACAACCGCAATGCGGCGCAATATACCCACCTGCGGTGCGGCAAGGCCGCAGCCGTCGGCGGCGTGCATGGTGTCCACCATGTCGTCAAGCAGGGTCAGGATGCGGGGGGTGATGGCATCCACGGGGCGGCAGGTCTTGCGCAGGATCTCGTCGCCGTATTTTACGATCTTTAATTTAGCCATAACAGGGGTCTCCTTCGATTATGTAGTTATTATAGTGATGATGGATTGAAATCTATACTCAGCACCGGCTTTTTCGCCCCCTCCTTGCCAAAGCGGACCATCAGCTTGGAGAACAGCTCGCGGCTCTTTTTGGTCAATCTGCATTTGATGACCAGGCGCATGCGGTATTTTTCCTCCACGCGGTATACGGGCGCTTCAAAGGGACCGAAAATGATCATGGGCACGTCGGCGTAGTCGTCGGCGCCCAATCTTTCCAGCTCCTCGCGCAGTCGCACGGCGTGGATCATCAGCTCCTTTTCGTCGCCGCTTGTCAGCGTCATGAGCACGATGTCACAGAAGGGCGGGAATGCCAGCAGGCGGCGCAACTTGATCTCGCGCTCATAGAAGGTATCAAAGTCCTGCGCGCAAGCCAGTGTGATGACGTCGCTGTCGGGGTTATTGGTCTGAATGATGGCCTTGCCGGGCACGTCACCGCGGCCTGCACGGCCGATGACCTGAGTCAGCATGGCAAAGGTGCGCTCGGCGGCGCGGTAGTCGTCCACGTATAGAGAAGCGTCTGCCAGCAGCACGCCAACCAGCGTGACGTCGGGGAAGTTGTGCCCTTTGGTTACCATCTGCGTGCCGATCATGACGTCGGCCTTGCCCTCGCGGAAGTCGCCCAGCAGCTTATCCATAGAGAATTTGGCCGAGGTGGTGTCGGCGTCCAGCCGCATAATGCGCGCGTCGGGGAGCAGCATCTCCAGCTCCTGCTGAACGCGCTGTGTGCCAAAGCCGGTGTGCCGCATGTGCGGTGAGTCGCAGGCAGGGCACTTTTTGGGGACGGGCAGGCGGGTACCGCACCAATGGCAAACCAGCTCGCCGTCGGTGTACGTGCCGTTTTTGACGTGATAGGTCATGGCCACCGAGCAATGCGGGCAGGTCACCGCCGTGCCGCAAGAGGCACAGGAGATAAAGCGGTGGAAGCCGCGGCGGTTGAGAAACAGCACCGCCTGGCGACCGTCCGCCACGGTCTGCTCCAGCGAGTCTGTCAAAAGACGGCCGAGCGGCGAGGCGTTGCCCGCACCGGTCTCGGTACGCATATCTGCCACCGTGACCTCCGGCAGGTCGGTTTTATTGTATCGCTCCCTGAGCGTCAAGAGGGTGTAAATACCCGCCTTGGCCTTGGAGTAGCTTTCAAGAGAGGGGGTTGCGGAGGCCAACAGCAAGAGAGCCTTGTTTTTGGCACAGCGCCAGCGCGCCACGTCGCGCGCGTGATATTTGGGGTTCTGATCGGATTTGTAGGTGTGCTCCTGCTCCTCGTCCATGATGATCATGCCGAGATTTTGCACGGGGGCAAATACAGCCGAGCGCGTGCCGATGACCAGACGTGCCTGACCCGACGCAATGCGGGTGTAGGCGTCCTGACGCTCGCCGGCCGAGAGCGCGGAGTGAATGACCGCCACCGTGTCGCCGTATCTGGCGCAGAACAGGGCGACCGATTGGGGGGTCAGCGAGATCTCGGGGAGCATGAGAATGGCGCCCTTGCCGCTGCCCAGTATCTTGTCAAGGATCTTGGCCATGACGTAGGTCTTTCCGCTGCCGGTCACGCCAAACAAAAGTGCCGCGCGCGCTTCGCCCGAATCGGCCAATTGCTCCAGCGTGGCAACTGCCGCTGCTTGCTCGGCATTGAGCACGGGGTCGGGTGCGGGGGTAAAATCGGCGGGGACGGCGTAAGGATTGCGGAACACCTGCTTTTTCTCGGCATTCAACAGCCCCTTGTCCACCAAGGCCTTGATCTGTGCCGCGCCGGCATCGGTGCCTGCGCAGAGCGTGTCCTTGTCGGCGGGCTTACCAAGCTCTGCCGCACGGGAAAGGATCGCCTTTTGCTTTTGCGAGGTCAGCTTGACCGGCGCGCTTTTGCCGCCCGCTAAAATCAGCTGTGCCCGGGCAGGGGATACGGTCAGGGAATACAGCGTGGTAAATGAACCCTCCGAGCCCTTTTTTTCCTCGGCCTGCTTGAGCACGTAGCCTTTTTCGGTCAGCCTTGAGACGATCTCGCCAACGCCTGCGCCAAAGCGGGCGCGAAGCGCGTGTATACTGACGCTGCCGCGGGCAACGATGTAGTTATAAACCAGCAGAGCCCCTGCGTCGGGCTGCTTGTCGCCCGCCTCGGGGGTCTTGTCGGGGGCAGGGGAATAGTAATCCACCATGACCGACATGGATGCCGAGGGGAGCACACAGTGCACCGCCTCGCCCACCGTGCAAAGCGTCTGCTCGTGCAGCCAAAGGCAAAGCTCCAGCATTTCCCTCGATAGACAAATCCGCTCGGAGCACACCGCCGCCAGGCTTTTGATCCGTTTGGCTGCCTGATTGTTGTGCAATGAGGCGACCAGACCGATCTGCTTGCGGTTTCCGTGTCCGAACGGCACAGTGACAAACACGCCGGGATTGACCGCGGCGCGCATGTCTTGGGGGATATAATAATCGTAGGAGGCGTCGATACAGTAGGGGTTATCTAAAATAAACACCCCTGCGTATTCAAAAACGCCCTCTTGATCCTTCACCGTCATTGTGGGGGGATCAGTCCTGATCCGCGTCTCTGACGATCTTGTATTCGCCCTTATGAATACGGTTGATGGCGATCTTGACAGCCTTTTCGTCTCTGACTTCCTTGTCGATCATGGTGTTCAGAGGCTTGTCGGTCTCCTTGTTACCGGTCATGGAAGCCTCAGCCTGCTCGCGCTGTGCAACGTATTCGCCGGTGATGATGCGCGCGCACTTAGCGGTTGCAATGGCCAGCTCGTAACGGTTGAATTCATTCTTGGTCAGTTCGTTGATGGTAGGATAAAGCATAGTTGGTTCCTTTCAAAGATTCGATGTATTTTGATAATTGTTAACGGAAAATGGGTTATTCTTCTTCTTCCACGTCGTCGTCATAGTCCTGATCGGTGGTCAGGCGGTTTGCAATGGTCTCTGCCTGCAGTGCCGAGAGAATGACGTGCTCGGAGTCGGTGATGATGACCGCGCAGGCGCGGCGGCCGCAGGTGACGTCGATGGCGCGCCCGTCGTCCTTGGCGCTTTGGATCAATCTCTTGATGGGAGCGCTATCGGGGCTGGCCAGCGCG
>JAZULL010000081.1:0-10378 GCA_045603085.1 Eubacteriales bacterium
CAGAACGACATGGCTACGACCCGACTTACGATGGCATTTTCCTCATTCAGGAAGAATGCTTCAATGGACAGGATATCCGCGACGCACTTAATATGCGTGACGAGGTTATTGACTTTGAGCTTACCTTCAACCGTCCCGACTGCTTGGGCTTTATAGGTATTGCAAGAGAAGCGGCGGCTTCTATCGGCAAGCCCTTTACATTTAATGCACCTAAATATGCTGTATCCCCTGCTGCAGGTAAGGTTGATGACTATATAAGCGTAGATGTACGCAACACCAAGCTATGCCCCCGTTATTCCGCGGCGGTTGTCACCAACGTAAAGATAGAACCAAGCCCTCTTTGGCTTAGAGCAAGACTTAGGGCGGCGGGCGTTCGTCCTATTAACAATATTGTTGATATAACAAACTATGTAATGCTTGAGTACGGTCAGCCGATGCACGCGTTTGACTATAACTATATAACCTCCAAGAAGATAGTTGTACGCAACGCTACTAAGGGTGAACGCATTACCACCCTTGACGGTAACGAGCATGACCTTACCGAAAATATGCTTTGTATTGCAGACGGTGAAAAGCCTGTTGCGCTTGCCGGCGTTATGGGCGGTCTTAACAGCGAAATTGAGAACGACACCGTGACCGTCGTATTCGAATCTGCTTGCTTCTCCGGCCCCGACACGCGTGTCACCGCCAAGAAGAACGGCATGAGAACCGAGTCCTCCGCCCGCTTCGAAAAGGGTCTTGACGCAGAGAACTGCCTGCCCGGCCTGATGCGCGCTTGCCAGCTGGTTGAGCTGCTGGGCGCAGGTGACGTGGTCGACGGTCTGATCGACGTTTACCCCGGCAAGAAGGAGCAGGTGATCCTTCCCTTCACGCCCGACAAATACAACAAGTTCCTTGGCACCGAGATCGACGAGCAGACCATGATCGATATTCTGGCAACGCTGGAATGCCGCGTTGAGGACGGCAAGATCTACGTTCCCTCGTTCCGTGCAGACCTTGGCTGTATGCAGGACATCGCGGAAGAGATCGTCCGCATCTGGGGCTATGACAAGATCCCCTCCTCCTGCATCAAGGCTGAGACCACCCAGGGCATGCGCACCCCCAAGCAGAAGCTTTTCGTTGCAACCGAGCAGCTGATGTACGGCATGGGCATCTCGCAGATCCAGACCTTCTCGTTCATCAGCCCCAAGTACTATGACGCCATCGCTCTGCCCGCAGACAGCGCTCTGCGCACCTCTGTTGTCATCTCCAACCCGCTTGGCGAGGATACCAGCGTCATGCGCACCACCGCTCTGCCCTCTCTCTTAGATGTTCTGCAGAGAAACAACAATTTCTCCAATCAGAACGTCCGTCTGTTCGAAATGGCTACCGTCTACCTGCCCGATGCAGATCCCGCGCTTCTGCCCGAGGAAAAGACGGTTGTGACCGTGGGCATGTACGGCGACGCCGATTTCTACGACATGAAGGGTGCTGTGGAAAACCTGCTCAAGATGGCAGGCGTTAAGGGTGCACAGTACGTCGCTTGCACCGAAAACCCCTCTTACCATCCCGGCAGATGCGCTACCGTGACCACTGCTGACGGCAAGTATCTCGGCGTATTCGGTCAGATCCATCCCGTCGTGGCCGATAACTACGGCTTTGGCACTCCCGTGCTGTGTGCCGAGATCGACTTTGACGCGCTGTTCGCCGTTTCCAACACCGAGCCCGACTACAATCCCCTGCCCAAGTTCCCTGCCGCCACCCGCGACTACGCATTCGTTTGCGAGGAGGAGCTGGAGGTTGGCAAGATCATGAGTGTGATCACCAAGGCCGGCGGTGCTCTGGTCGAAAACGTTGAGCTGTTCGACATTTACCGCGGCGAAAAGCTGGGCGAGGGCAAGAAGAGCGTTGCCTTCCGCGTCACACTCCGTGCCGCTGACAGAACCCTGACCGTGGAAGAGGCGGACAAGATCTCCAAGAAGATCATCAACGACCTCAAGTTCAAGCTGGGTATTGCTCTTCGAGCATAAAAATTCACGGGCAGTTGCCATGGCAACTGCCCATTTCCCCAATAAGGAGTCGACATAATGAAGAAAAACAAAGTCAAAAAAACGCATCCGTTAAGGCGTTTTCTTCCCTACTACCGACCCTACAAGAAAGACCTGATCTTTGATTTATTCTGTGCCGCGCTGACCACGCTTTGCGAGCTGGCGCTCCCCTTGATCGTGCGCAATATTACCGGCAGAGCCGAGTCTTCGCCCGAAACCCTGACCGTGACGCTGATCCTGACCTTTGGCGGTGTGTATCTGCTCATGCGTCTGATCGACACCGTTGCCTACTATTTCATGGCCAACCGCGGTCACATTGTAGGTGCCAAGATGGAGACCGACATGCGCCGCGATCTGTTCGGGCATTTGCAAAAGCTGAGCTTTTCCTATTTTGACAACACCAAGATCGGTACACTGATGTCGCGTATTACCAACGACCTTTTTGATATTACCGAGTTTGCGCACCACTGCCCCGAGGAATTCTTTATCGCGGGCGTCAAGATCATCGGCTCTTTCGTCATTCTGCTGCTCATCAATCCCGTACTGGCACTTGTCACCTTCGCCATGATCCCCGTGATGGTGCTGGTGCTGATCTCGTTCAACGGCAAGATGAAGGAGGCCTTCCGTCTCTCGCGCTCGCAGGTCGGCGAGCTCAACTCGCAGGTTGAGGACAGCCTGCTGGGTATTCACGAGGTCAAGGCATTTGCCAACGAGCCCACCGAGATTGAGAAATTCCGTCAGGGCAACAACAAATTCCTGGGCATCAAGGGTATTATGTACCGCTACATGGGCATGTTCCAGGCGTCCACCCGCTTTTTCGAGGGTCTTCTCTATATCGTGGTAGTGGTCATCGGCGCGTTGCTGCTGACCGCACAGAGCCCTGTGCTCAAGCTGGATGCGGCAGACTATATCGCGTTTCTGATGTACGTTTCCACGCTGTTTACCTCGGTCCGCCGCATTGTGGAATTCACCGAGCAGTTCCAGCGCGGCATGACGGGTATCGAGCGCTTCTCCGAGATCCTTGACGTTGTCCCCGACATTCAGGACAAGCCAGATGCAAAGGTGCTTGACGGCGTTGTGGGTGATATCGTGTTGGACAAGGTCACCTTCCGCTACGAGGAGGACAAGAAGGAGAACGTGCTGACCGATCTTTCTCTGCACGTGCATGCGGGCGAGAACGTCGCGCTTGTGGGCCCTTCGGGCTGCGGTAAGACCACGCTGTGCTCGCTCATTCCCCGTTTTTACGAGGTACAGAGCGGACAGATCCTGCTGGACGGCATCAACGTGCAGGACGTGACCATGCGCTCCCTGCGACAAAATATCGGTATCGTACAGCAAAACGTGTACCTGTTCTCGGGTACCATTCGCGAAAATATTGCATACGGCAAACCCGACGCCACCGATGAGGAGATCATCGAGGCCGCCAAGATGGCAGGCGCGGATGAATTCATCGCCCAGCTCCCCGATGGGTATAATACCTACGTGGGCGAGCGCGGGATCAAGCTTTCGGGCGGTCAGAGACAGCGCGTTTCCATCGCGCGCGTCTTCCTCAAAAATCCCCCCGTGCTCATTCTGGACGAGGCCACCAGCGCGCTGGATAACGAGAGCGAGCGACTGGTGCAGAAATCCATTGAAAAGCTGACGGTTGGCAGAACCACCATCACCATTGCCCACCGCCTGACCACCATCAAAAATGCAGACCGCATCGTGGTGCTGACCGCTGATGGCATCGTCGAGGAGGGTACGCACAAGGAGCTGACCGAAAAGGGCGGCATGTACGCGGATCTTTACAAGCTGTATACCGCTGACTAAGAAAGGAATCCACTATGGAACAAGCAAAACTGAACCGAATCAACGAGCTTGCAGCCAAGGTCAAGCGCGGAGAGACTCTGACCCCCGAGGAGCTGGAGGAGCGTGCGGCACTTCGTACCGAGTATATCCGCGAATTCCGTGCATCCATGACCGGCATCTTGGATAACACGGTCATCGTGCGTCCCGACGGCACGCGCGAGCAGGTTTCCGACCGCGCAAAAACCGATTCGGATAAGCAATAAAATCAAATATTCTTATACAAAAAGCCCTTTACAGAAGGGGCTTTTTGTGTTATAATATAATATGAATAAGTATTTAGGATGGGTAATTATGCAACTGACTTTCCCACTTGTCGCACAATCGAATAGCACTGTCGACACCGAGGCACTCGGCGCGGCTCTGGCATCGCTTTTGGAGAGCGATACAGCACTGCCCCGCTTTGTGGCGCTGTACGGTGACCTTGGCGTGGGCAAGACCGCATTTGTGCGCGGCTTTGCATCCGTCCTCTCGCCCGAGAGCCTTGTGCGCTCCCCCACCTTTACCTTGGTCAACGAATACAGAAACAAGGCTACCAAAAAATCGCTGTTCCATTTCGACATGTACCGCATCGACTCGGAGGACGACCTGTATTCCATGGGATTTGACGACTATCCCGACCGCGGCATCTGCATTCTGGAGTGGTGCGAAAAGATTCCTTATGCACTTCCCACGCATTATCTGCGCGTGACCATCACCAAAAATAACCCCGACTGCCCCGACAGTCGCGAGATCACACTCGAAAGGATCTGACAGATGAAGATTTTGGCACTGGATTCCTCCGCCGTGGTTGGCACGGTGGCGCTGTGCGAGAACCGAAAGCTGATCGCACATTATACACTCAATACAGGAAACACCCACAGTCAGACCCTGCTTCCCATGGTGGAATCGGTTCTGCGACTGGCCGAGTGGGAGATCGGCGACGTAGATCTGTTTGCCGTCAGCCACGGCCCCGGCTCGTTTACCGGTGTCCGCATCGGCATCTCCACAATCAAGGGACTGGCCTTTGGCAAAAACATCCCCTGCGCGGGCGTGTCCACCCTGCATGCGCTGGCGTACAATCTGCGCGGCGTGAACGGTATTGTCTGCCCCGTCATGAATGCCCGCCGCTCTCAGGTCTACAACGCGCTGTTTTCCTGCAAGGACGGCGTGCTGACCAGACTCTGCCCCGACCGCGCGCTTTCTATCGCCGAGCTGGACGGGGAGCTTTCCGCTATGGATCAGCCCATCTATCTGTGTGGCGACGGCTATGATATCACAGTGAACGGCTTTGTAAAGACCGCCGTTGTCCCCGTCCCCGAGGAACAGAGATACCAAAGCGCCTACAGCGTCGCCCTTTGCGGACTTGACGCTTACAATAGCGGTAGTTTTACCGACGACGTCACGCTCGCACCCGTTTATCTGCGTCCCTCGCAGGCTGAAAGAGAAAGAAATGAACGACTTGCAAAAGAGAATCAATAAGGGAGGATTTTGCAATTATGCTTATTAACAGAATTGTCATTGGTTGTGACCATGCAGGCTATGCTCTCAAGGAGCAGATCAAGCAGTATCTTATCGAAAACGAGGTTGAGGTACTTGACGTTGGCTGTTATTCTGCCGAGTCCTGCAGCTATCCCGATATCGCCCACGAGCTTTGCACCAAGATCCAGAGCGGTGCTTATTCCACCGGTATTCTGGTCTGCGGCACCGGCATTGGCATGTCCATGTGCGCCAACAAGCACGTCGGCATCCGAGCCGCCTGCTGCTCGGACGTGTTCTCTGCCCGCGCAACTCGCATGCATAACGATGCCAACGTGCTGTGCTTCGGCGCGCGCGTGGTCGGCTACGGTGTTGCTTGCGATCTGGTAGATGCATTTTTGAACCAGAGCTTTGAGGGCGGTCGCCACCAGCCTCGTGTGGACGCCATCAATGCCCTTGATGAAAGCGAGAGAAAATGAGCTACAGTGCAAAAGAAGCCGCCCATGACGCAGCAGACGTCCTGCGCGCGGCAAGTAAAACCGCCGGCAAGCGTAATTATACCGCGGCTGTCATTGTGGCAGGCGGTAGCGGCTCACGCATGGAAAGCGACACCACAAAGCAGATGATGCTGCTTTGCGGCAAGCCGATCGTGGTGCACACCCTGCTGGCATACGAAATGACCCCTTGCATTGCCGAGATCGTGGTCGCAGCACGCGAGGACGAAATGCATCTCTATTGGGAGTTTAAGGAAAAGTACGGCATTTCCAAACTCAGAGCCGTGGTCAAGGGCGGAGATACCCGCCAAGGCTCTGCCTTGGCAGGCGTTGAGGCGGTGAGCAACAAGGTGCGCTACGTGGCCATTGCCGATGCCGCACGCTGTCTGACCACTCCCGAGGAGATCAGCGAGGTCTGCCGCATCGCCTATAAGACCGACGCCGCTTCAGCCGGCATTCCCGCCACCGATACCGTCAAGATCGCCGACAAGGCGGGCTATATCACCGACACCCCCGAGCGCGCGCTGTGCTGGCAGGCACAGACGCCGCAGGTATTCCGCCATGCGCTGTATCTGGCCGCAAGCTATGCCGCCATTGAACACAAGTTCACCGCCACCGACGACAATTCCCTTGCCGAGTACGTTGCCCACCCCGTCAAGATGGTCAAGTGCTCACGACACAATATCAAGATCACCGAGCCCGGTGACTTAGTGCTGGCAGAGGCCATCATCAAATCAAGACGCGCCGCGGAGGACATGGTATGAGAATCGGACACGGATATGACGTTCACCGCTTGGTCGAGGGTCGCGAGCTGATCCTTGGCGGCGTAAAAATTCCTTATGATAAAGGACTTCTTGGCCACTCGGACGCAGACGTACTGACCCATGCCGTCATGGACGCTCTGCTGGGTGCGGCGGCTCTTGGCGACATTGGCAAGCATTTTCCGGACAGCGACCCTGCCTATAAGGGTGCGGACAGCCTGGTGCTGGCGGCCCACGTGGCGACTCTGCTGAAGCAAAACGGCTACCGCATCGGTAATATCGACGCCACCGTTATCGCCCAAGCCCCAAAGCTTGCTCCCCATATCTCTACCATGAGAGAAAATCTCGCCGGTGTGCTGGGTATAGAGCTTGATTGCATCAACGTCAAGGCTACCACCGAGGAGCATCTTGGCTTTACGGGTCAAGGGCTGGGCATTGCCGCACACGCGGTTTGTCTGATCGAGCATATATAAAAAGCACAGCAATAACGGCAAAATCATCCGACGTCCCGATCTTTGTACTTCCAATGCCGCCCCGACTGTGCGAGCTGTCACACTACAGCGTATGACATAAATCTGCATTTTGCAACAGAAAGGAACAAAAATTATGACTTATATCGCCCCTTCTCTGCTGGCTGCCGATTACGCGCACTTAGCAGATGAAATCAAAAAGGTTGAGGATGCGGGAGCTGCTTATCTGCATCTGGACATTATGGACGGCGCGTTTGTTCCCAACATCAGCTTTGGCCCTGAGCTGGTTGCGGCCATCCGCAAATCCACCAAACTGATCTTTGACGTACATCTTATGATCAACGATCCCATCCGTTACGTGGACAGATTTGTCAAGGCGGGCGCGGACATGATCACCTTCCACGCAGAGAGCACCGATAACCCCGAGGCCGTCATTCGCGCCATTGCGTCGCATGAAATGCGCGTTGGCATGGCCATCTCCCCCGGCACGCCGGTCGAGGCGATCCTTCCCTACATTACAAGACTCTCTCAGGTCACGGTCATGACCGTAGAGCCGGGCTTTGGCGGCCAGACCATGATGATGCCCATGCTGGATAAGGTGCGCATTCTGCGCAGATATGCGGTCGATAACGGCCTGAAGCTGGACATCGAGGTAGACGGCGGTATCACCCCCGACAACGTGGGCTATTGCACCGGTGCGGGTGCAAACGTCATCGTGGCAGGCTCTGCCATCTTCAAGTCCAAGAAGCCGCGCTCGGTCATCTTCGGCATGAAGGAAGCCGCAAAGTTCAATCCGTTCCTCGGTTGATCTGATCCATTAAAAAACACGGAAGCGATGCTTCCGTGTTTTTTTACAGCACAATCGATTTGATCTCGGGGAATTCGTCCGCAAGGTCAAGCAGCTCGTCGCTGACGTTGTCCTTATGCAGTCTGACGTCCATCGTGACGCGCGTGTCGCCGCTCTCCAGCTTTTCCATCTCCACGCCGCTGATGATGATCTTCATCTCTTCCAGGCGTGTGCGGATCTTAGGCATGACCGTGTGATAATCTCTGGAGATCACCAGCAAAAGCTCCTTGGAGGATTGCATATCCCCCGGAAGGAATTTGTGCAGAGAGATCTGCAAGAGGATCATCAGTGCCGTGCAAAGCACGCCAACCGTATACATACCCGCGCCAAGTGCCAGACCGATGGCGGCGGTTGCCCAGATGCCTGCCGCAGTGGTCAAGCCCTTGACCGATCCGCCGCGCACAAAGATCACACCCGCACCCAAAAAGGAGATTCCGGTGATGACGTTGGACGCAATACGCGAGGCATCCGCGCCAACCACGTCGGCAAAGCCGTATTTGGACACCACCATGATCAAGGTCGCGCCCAGCGCTACGATGATGTGGGTCCTGATACCCGCCTCCTTGAGGCGCTTGGTTCGCTCAAGACCAACCAGTCCGCCGCACAGGCACGCTACGACGATGCGTACAAAATAATCCCATGCGCCGATATGCTCAAACAGCCAACTGTCCCAAGCCATAGTGTCCTCCTTAAAAGTTTAATTAGTCCGCCGACCCCAGCGTCACGTCCACGATGTTGGCAACGCCGTTTCGGTAATAGGTGATTTCAATAGTTTCTCCGCCGTTGTGTTTGTTGACGGCGGCCATCAGATCGTAAATGGTAGCCAGCTCCTGACCGTCCGCCAGCACGATGATATCGTTTGGCTGCAGCTTGCTTGCCGCGTCAAAGCCCGGCGTCACGCTCTGTACCCAGACACCCGTGTACTGTGCGTAAAACACCTCATCGGGATGCTGATCGGCATATTCTTTTTCTACCTGCTGGATCTTGTCACCCAGATCAATATAATAGCAATCTGCCTGCACGCCAACGCCTACGATACCGATCAGCGGTCGCTTGGTTGTAATGGGCGACTCGCCCGGCTGGCCGGTTTCGATAATGTTACGGATCAGCACCATCGCACCGTCGATCGGGATGGCAAAGCCCATATTTTCATAAGATCCAGAGAGCTTCATGGTGATAATGCCGATCACCTGACCGTTGGAGTTGACCAAAGGGCCGCCCGAGTTACCGGGGTTGACCGGTGTGTCGGTCTGGATCAGCTTCATTTTCTTGACCAGAATGCCCTCATCATCGTAGATCTTGACCTCGCGCTGTGCAAAGGATACAATACCCTTTGTCACGCTCCAAGCGTATTCCTCGCCCGCGGGTGTACCTACGGCATAGACGTTCTGACCGTCCGCAACCTCGGCCGAGCTTGCAAACGATGCGGCGTAAAGACCGCTCGCCTCGATCTTGATCACGGCAACGTCGTCGATCTCGCTGTATCCGATCACCTCGGCTACAGCCGACGTGCCGTCATACATCTTAACCTTAACGGTGGTGGCGTCTTCAATGACGTGATAATTGGTGGCAATGTAGCCGTCCTCGGTCAGAATGATGCCTGTGCCTGTGCTGACACCGTCATCGGTCTTGGCTGTGATAACCACGGTGTAGTTACGAACCGACTCCAAGGCAGAAAGCTGAATGGTCTGCTCGTCGCCGCCTCCGACTACCGTGACGTCACCGAACAGCCCGCCGCCCGGAACGCCGCCCTGACCCGCGCCCTGAATCATAGCACCGATCAGAATACCAAAGCAAAGTGCCAACACGGCGGTTACGGTCAGCGTGTAGATATACTGCCATCTCTTGTGCTCGCGGCGCACGGGCGCGGCGGGTGCCTCGGGTTGTGCTTCGTCTGCGGAATCTGCAGACTCTGCCGCTTCTGCCGCTTCCGCTTGTTCGTTTTGCTCTGCGGACTCCGCCTCTTCTGCAGGCTCGGCAGTCTCGACGGGCTCGCTTTCCGTCAGCTCGGAAACAGGTTCGGCGGGAGCTTGCTCCTCGGTATTTTCTTCGGGTAAATCGCGCTTTTCCTCTTGCATACGCACGCCCCCTCTTTCACTTATTTTGCGGGAGCATCGGTAGCAGGCAGGGTGAAGGTGAATTCACACCACTCGCCGTGCACGCTGTCAACCGAAATGCTCTCATTATGGGCCTCTACGATGGTCTTGGCAATGTAAAGTCCAAGCCCGACGCCCTTTTTATCAAGACCGCGACTCTTGTCGCTCTTGTAAAATCTTTCAAACACATAAGGCAGATCCTCTTTTGCAATGCCCTGCCCTTGATTATAGACACGAATTCTGACCTTCTGTCCCTTCTTGACCGTGTCAATGGCAATGCGTAAAACGCCACGCTCTTTTGAGAATTTTACCGCATTGTCGCAAATGTTATACATTATCTGATATACAGCGTCGCGGTCACCGACAGCCAACATATT
>JAZULL010000082.1:0-17330 GCA_045603085.1 Eubacteriales bacterium
CCTTGGCTCACAGAACGACATGGCTACGATCCGACTTGCATTTTTTATGCAATCAAAGATCGGTCAGTGCGGCTGAGAGCGAGGGTGGCTCGGGAATTTCCTCGGAAACCAGGAAAATGGCGGTGTGCGGCGACAGCTCAACGGGCAAGTAGGTGTAGGTCTGTCCGCGATATTGAGCGTATTTGACGTGCCGCGCACGGTTGACCTTGCCGTTGTGCGGGTGATAGACCACGGGCTTGAGCACGCCGCGCAGATATACCGTACCCTTGTAAGGCTGGTCGGTCGTATTGTAAAGCATGTGGGTGTGCGTCCCGTTGTGAACCTTATGTAAGTGTCCCATCATGCCCACGCGGTGCACTCCCTCGGGTGAGTCGATGTGGCGGTATTCGGGCAGGGGCAGGTTAAACACACCGCTGTTTTCCAGACGTTTCATCCCTTGCATGACAACGTCGTATGGAATCTTAAGCTCGTAAAGCAGACGCATGATCTCGTCGCTCGCCGTCATGAATGTACCGTCCACGGCGGTGGCCGAAGGGTAAAGCAGGTAAGCGCGACCGCCGTTGGGATTGACGTTGGTGCCGATATTGCACATGATATTCTTGTCGCAGGCGCGGTCACCGAAAATATGCCGTACCAGAGCGCGAACCTCGCGGTCGTAGGCAGTCACGCAATCCTGTCCGTCATGGCGGAGCAGGTCTTGCTCAAATTCGGGCAGAAATTCAAAGGCCTTGTCAGGAAGCGTGCCGGTTGCGATCACAATGCCGCCGTTGTCATAAAACTGCGCAATTGTGCGCAGGTTGTCCAAAGAGATCATGGAGGTGGCGGGCAGGATCAGAATACGGAAGCCGTTACTGCCCTTGACGTTGTCAAAGAACAGCTGATTGCCGCGCACCTGACAGTGCTTCTGCAGGGTTTCGGGGTGCAGCATAGTCACGCCAACACCGCCGTAATGCACAAGGCTGTTGGCCAGGGTCATATAGTCACAGTCAAAGGGTGTGATGGGATATTCGTAATTGCGCTCGGGCTGCTCGTAAAGCAGTGGCTTTGTGTGCAGGGAATAGATGGGGTACAGCATGGCCACGTCGCATACCTCAAATCCTGCCCCCAGCAGATACAGACTGCGCTGTACGGGGTCAAGGAACTGCCGGTTCATGACCTTTTCATAAGGGTGCAAGATCAGCGTGTTGGCACCGTTGCCAAGCACGCTCAGCGTCTCCTTGAGGGCAAGCGTTTCATTATAATTGTTTGAAAGACGGGAAAACATCTCGCACGTGACGCTGGTCTGGCCGCTGTCCGCTGCGGCGGAGGCGGCTAAGGCAAGCGAGTTGAAGCCGTACATGTAGGCGTGATCCATACGCCCCGCGGCGCAGAAATACTGATTGGCAAGTGCATCGCCCGTGATCCATGAGCAGGCAGGCGTTTTAGGCTCGGCTAAAATGGCGATGGGCTGCAGGTGGTGCGCCATTGCGAAATCGCGCAGGGCGCGTACGATACCGCCCTTAAGCAGCTCGGCACGGCATTGCATGAACAGCGCGCGGATGTGCTCGGTTCCGCCGCCAAGATTGTGGAACAGCACGGGATAATACTTGGATGGGTCAAAGCCAAAGCGGCAGATAAAGATATCGTTGAAATCCCGCGACCAGTTGCGGCGGTTGGGGGAGTCGAAGCAAAGGTTGTGATAGTAGAGCGCACCGATGGCGGCATTCTGTACGCCGCCGCACAGCACGTAAAGGCGGTCAAGATAGGAAATGAACGCGGTGCGGGAAAGGCGGTTGTGCGTCAGCTGCTGTGAGCCGTCCTGCTCGGTGTCGGTGCAAATATATTGCTCAATGATCCAGTTACCGTCGGGCACGTCAAATTCCAGCACACCGTTCTGCACGTAGGGGCGCAGATCAATGATCTGGTTGTATTCCTCATCCAGCGCGATCAGCGAGAGTGTGGGCTTGTCGTAGAGATTGAGCACGAAATGCTCGCGCTGTTCAACGTAGTAAAGGCGGCGGGAGAGCACCTCGGTGCAATCGCTGGGCTCGTAAAGCGCACGCTCCAGCGGTCTTTGCGGGTGCAGGGCCAGCTTGACGCCCGCCTCAATGGCGGCCTGGCTGAGCGTGGCAAACCAAGCGGCGTACCGCTGGGCAAAATCGTCGGTGTAAACGTAATCGGTGGGAATGGAGGGAATGATCAGGGAAAAGCCGCGTCGGGCCAGACGGCCGATCAGCGAGCGCGCCTGCTCGGGTGTGATATCCATAGCGGGATGAATGTGAACGTACATCGCCCGCGTGCGGAATTTATAGGCAAAGGCCATTTTCGAGGCCTTGAAATCCTTGTTTTTACGCATATTCACCCTCCTTTTACAAGTAATCAATCTATTATACCATATTCCGTTGTTTTTGTTAAGTGCCAAGAGCAAAAAAAGCTAAAATATTTTGCATGCGGATTGCAAAAGAGAGAAAAATATGCTACAATAAGAAAAACACCTAAAAAGGATGAGCTATGAAAAAAGTTTTGATCATAGGCGGCTCGGGCGGTATTGGCGCGGGCTTGGTGCGCGCTTTTTGCAAAAACGGTGACCGGGTCGTCTTTACCTATCATAAAAATCTGACAGCCGCCAAGGATTTGGCCAAGGAAACCGGTGCGACAGCTCTTTGTGCAGACCTTGGAGATAGTGAGAACGTGGAATTTATCGTGCGCTCTGCAGAGGATATCCTGGGCGGTATTGACGTATTGGTGTATGCTGCGGGAACTGCCTGCATCAAGCTGTTTGATACCACCACCGACGAGGATTGGGATACGCTTGTGCAAAGCAACCTCTCCGGCGCATTTTATACTTGCCGCTCTGTCAGCAAGATCATGCTTGGCGCGCATGCGGGCAGAATCATTCTGATCGGCTCAATGTGGGGCAAGGTCGGCGCTTCCTGCGAGGTGGCGTACAGCGCCACCAAGGCGGGGGTGCGCGGGCTGACCCAAGCGCTTGCCAAGGAGCTGGGACCCTCGGGCATTACGGTCAACTGCATTGAACCCGGCGTCATCGACACCCCCATGAACGCCTGCTTTGACGAGCAGACGCGGCGCGAATTGGCCGAGAACACCCCCGTGGGCAGACTCGGCACTCCCGAGGACGTGGCTGCTCTTGCCGTGTTCCTTGCATCCGATGCAGCATCCTTTATCACGGGGCAGTGCATCGGCGCAGACGGAGGGTTTGCGATTTGAAGCGCGAAGCGAGCCTTAAATCGAATGAAGAATGAATAATGAATAATGAATAATGAATGATTGTGGTGGAAAATCCTTGCCAAAGCAAGGATTTTCTTTTTTTAATAAAACTTAAACATTTGTGAAAACAAATCAAAACACCCGGGCGGTATGATATATCCGTTATGATCGAGAACTGTGAGAAAAACAAGGAGAGAGAGCAATGAATGCCATTGAAATCAGAAACCTATCCAAAAGCTTTCGCGGCATGTATGCGGTGGATCATTTGAATATGACCGTGCCGCAGGGTGCGATCTACGGCTTTATCGGCGAGAACGGTTCAGGTAAATCCACCACCGAAAAGCTGATCTGCGGCCACTTGGTTGCCGATGGGGGCGAGATCCGTCTGTTTGGAAAAGCCCACGATGATCCCGGTGTCCGTGTCCGCGTAGGCGCACTGATCGAAAACGCCGGCTGCTTCCCGGGCTCCAGCGTGTATCAGAATCTCATGATGCAGGCCATCAATCTGGGAATTGAGGATCGCCATGGTGAGATCGAGCGCGTGCTTAAGATCGTGCGCATGGAAGAGCATGCCGCGCTGAAGTTTAAAAAATGCTCGCTGGGTATGAAGCAGAGAATCGGCATTGCCATGGCGCTTCTGGGTGACCCTGCGCTTTTGATTCTGGACGAGCCGATCAACGGTCTTGATACCGACGGCATGCGCATGATGCGCGAGATCCTTCTGGACATCACACAGAATTACGGATGCACCGTGCTGATCTCGTCCCATATCTTAGGTGAACTGGAAAAGATCGCAACTCACTATGGCATTATCCGTCAGGGACGTATGATCATGGAGCTTTCGGCTGCGGAAATGGACAGCCGCGCGCAGGTGTTTGTTTCTCTGAGGGCTGCGGACGAGCAGGGCGCACTTGCAGCTCTGCGCCAAAAATACGGTGACGTTCGCTCGGAGGACGGCTACATCCGTGTCTACGACGTGGACGACACCGCGGAAATCGTGTCGTATCTGATGGAGCAGGGACATCCCGTATCCGAGATCAAAAAGAATAAGATCGGCCTTGAAGAATATTACGTTGAGCTGATGAGCGCCAAGGAAGGAGAGATGTTATGACCAAAGAAATTCAATTTGAATCCCCCAGCTTTGCAAAGCGCATCAAGGGAATGCTGGGCGTAGACTTTTACCGTCTGTTCACCACGCCCTTGTTTTACATCTTTCTGGTCATCGCAGCCATCATTCCGGCTATGGTTTCGGCCATGACTACCATGGCAGGCCCGAATGGGGAAGAGATACAGCTTTATTCCAACGTCTGGCAGATCATTGCCGCATCCGAGTCGCTGTACGTCATCCGCACCATTGCGGACTATGCCAACATGAACATGGTGTTCATCTTTGGCGGTATCATGGTGTCCATCTTTATCGGACACGATTATAAATCGGGCTACGTCAAGCAGCTGTTTACCACACACGCCAAGAAGCAGGATTACATGATCTCCAAGAGCCTGGTGTGTGCATTTGCCATGGCCTGCATGTGTCTGACCTATCTGATCGGCGGCACGGTTGGTGGTCTGCTGGCAGGCTACGATACGAGCGTCAACGTGGCCTCGCTGGTTTTTGCCATCCTTGGAAAAATGGTCATGAGCCTTGGCTGGGCCAGCCTTTACACCTTCTTGAACGTGATTTTTCGCAAGTATTTCGGTATTTCCATTCTCTCGTCCTTCTTCTTTGGCACGGGTATTCTGATTATCGGCGCGGCTGCCGTTGTGGATCAGCTGCACCTGCCGTCGGCATTTTTGAATATTTTCCTGTACGGCTCGTCTGTCAATGCAAGTCTTTCCAGCAACGTGTGGACGCTGCTGATCTGCATTGCCGTGTCTTGCGCGTGGGCGATATTCTACAATTTTCTTGGAACAAAGCTGCTCTCCAAGAGCGACGTTTATTGATGGGAGGAAGGAGCAGATATGAACGCGATTGAAATCAAAGGACTTTCCAAGAATTTCGGTCAGAAGCAGGCGGTATGCGGCCTGGAGATGACCGTGCCCACAGGCGCGATCTACGGCTTTATCGGCGAGAACGGCTCGGGCAAATCCACAACTGAAAAAATGATCTGCGGTCTGATCCCAAAAAGCTCCGGTTCGATCAAGCTGTACGGCAAAGATCACACCGACCCCGACGTCCGTGCAAAAATGGGCGTGCTGATCGAAGCCCCCGGCTGCTTCCCGGGCTTGACCGTCTGGAACAATATGCTCATCCAGGCAGCCAACCTTGGCATCAAGGAGCCTGAAAAGGAGATCATCAAGGTGCTGAAGCTGGTTCGCATGGAGGGCGCGGCAGGTAACAAGTACAAGAACTGCTCGCTGGGTATGAAGCAGAGAATCGGTATTGCTATGGCGCTTTTGGGTGATCCCGTGCTGTTGGTGCTGGACGAGCCGCTCAACGGCCTGGATGCGGACGGCATGCGTATTATGCGCGAGGTGTTCTTGGATATTGTCAAGGACGGCAACCGCACCATTGTGGTGTCCTCGCACCTGCTGGGCGAGCTACAAAAGGTGGCCACACACTACGGCATTATCCGACACGGCAAGATGATGGTGGAAATGACCGCCGAGCAGCTGGATGCAAGCTGCCGCACCTACACGGCACTCAAGGCAGAGGAAATGAGTCGCGCCAAGGTGCTGCTGGGCTGCAAGTATTCGCGCGTGGAAGAGGACGAGGCAGGGTATCTACGTGTATATGATATGACCACTCCCGAAGAGGTTGCAAGCTATCTGTACCAAAACGGCATCCCCGTCACCGAGCTGTTGACCGATAAGATTGGCCTTGAGGAATACTACGTGGATCTGATGAAGGGGGGCAAGTGAGTATGGAAAACGTTGTAAAATTTGAAAAAAGCAGGTTTGCAGACAGACTTCGTACGATGATCCGGGTGGATTTTCTGCGCATGTTCAAGTCCCGTACCTTCTATATCATCTTAGCCACCGCGCTGCTTGTACCCGTGGTCATGACGGTCATGCTGGTCATGATGGACGGCTCGGTCAACGTAAATCCGCAGACCGGTGAGGAAACGGTCATGGAGGGCCCTGAATACATCTGGGAATCCTTTGGCACCGTGCCCTCGACCGATCCCGCGCCTGTACCCGAGGGCGGTGATATGGCAGCTATGGGCGGCGAGATGGACGTGCTGGCTATGTGCAATATCAACCTGGTCTTTATGGGTGTTTCGGTGTTTATCTGTTTGTTTGTAGCGGATGATTTCCGCAGCGGATACGCCAAGAATTTGTTTACGGTAAGAGCGAAAAAAGGGGATTATATGATTTCCAAAACGCTTGCCGGCTTTGTGTGCGGCACGCTGATGCTGGTGCTTTATACGGCAGGCGCTCTGGTCAGCGGTCTGATCATGGGCTTGAAGTTTGATCTGGTGGGTGGCTTGACGCCGGGCAATCTTGTGTGCTGTCTGCTGGCAAAGATCATGCTCATGCTGGTATTCGTGGCAATCTTTACCGCAATCTCCGTGCTTGCCAAACACAGAAGCTGGCTTTCCATCCTGCTCTCGCTTGGCGGCGGCATGATCCTGTTTATGATGATTCCCATGATCACCCCTCTGACAGGGACTGTGCTGCACGTGGGTATCTGTTTTGCAGCAGGCCTGCTGGCGGCCATAGTGCTGGGGCTGTTCGGCAATCTGATTTTGAAAAAGACAAGTCTTGTATAAAAACAAGGACGGATGCGGTTGCATCCGTCCTGAATTTTTAGCTTTTGAATTCGTCGATCGGTTTATAGGTCATCATGGGTGCGCCCTCGGGGATCTCGTAGCCAAAGCAAGCAGGCTTTGCCCAGCGGACGGCGTTGGTGATGATCTTCTGCACGTACTCGTTGTGGTAAGAGGGGCAGGACTCATGACCGGGCTGGAAGTAGAACACCTTGCCCGCGCCGCGCAGGTAGCAAAGACCGCTGCGGAAGATAAAGCCGTCCTCAAACCAGGAGCCGAACACCAGCGCGTCGGGCTGGGGCACGTAGAAGGGCTCGCAGTAAAGCTCCTCGGTCTCCAAGGTGAAGTGATCGGGAATACCTGCGGCAATGGGGTGAGAGGGAAGCAGATTCCAGACAACTTCCTTCTGGTCTCTGCCCCAGGAGAGATTGCCGTTTGTACCAACAACAGCACGGAACACCTTGGAGTGGTGGCCGGAGTGCAGTACGATCAGACCCATGCCCTTGGTGTAAACTCTGTGGCGAATGCGCTCAACCAGCGCATCGGGCACCTCGTGGTGCGCCATGTGACCCCACCAGATCAGCACGTCGGTGTTGTTGAGCACCTCGTCGGGCAGACCGTTGTCGGGATCGTCCAGAGAAGCCAGCGTGACCTCAATGTCGTCCTGGGTCTCTAAGAACTGCTTGATCAGACCGTGAATGCCGTCGGGGTAGATCGACTTTACGTATTCATTGCTTCTTTCGTGGCGGAACTCGTTCCAAGCCGTGACTCTGATTTTGCTTGCCATACTCTCTCTCCTTATATGTGATGTTTTCAGATTTCAATTTGCAATCCGTCGTATGCGGGGGTGACGCCCATGGGCTCAAGCAGCTTTTGCACGGATGCGTGATCCTTGTGCAGCGTGCGCGCCATGTGCGAGACGTAATATTTGACGTCGGGGGCAAAACGGTTATATTTGCGGAACATTCTCAGCATGATTTCCAGCATTTCGGGGGTATTATGCTCAAAAATGCGCCAATCGTAGGTAGCGATCTCACCGCAGGTCAGCTCTAAGATAAGCGTGTTGATGGGCAACTCTCGCATGAAATTCCAGGTCTCGGTGGGCAACCATGCGCTGTCACAGCCGTAGAACAGAATGCGACCCTCGCGCTCGATCAGGTATACGCGTGTGATCTCACCCGGGGTGGCAAAATGGTTGGATCGCAGGGGCGTGACAAGGTAGCCGCCGATCTCGTAGGTCTTGCCGATCTCGGTGGAGCGGAAACGAATGCCAAACGCGGCGTCGTTACCAAGCTTGGCATTCAGCACCTTCATGCATTCGGGGGAGCACCAGATGGTGCAATCGCGCCCGTTGCAAAGTTGCGTCACGGTTTCGGGGCAGAAATGATCTGCATGCGAGTGGGTGACAATGATGTTGCGCACACCGCAGAGCAGATCGGGCGTGCCGTTTTTCTCTGCAAAATGGAATACGTGCGGGCCGGGATCGATCAGCAAGTCATCGTTGACCAAGGCCGAGGAAAAGCGGCGGAATTCGGGCATGGCGTCGTATTGGTTGATATCCCAATCGGCCGCACCCGTGCCAAGAAAGGTAAGCCTCATAGCGTCCTCCTTTGTGTTGTATATGTTTATTATACAACGAAAATCAAACCATTGCAAGAGGGAAGAGGAAAAATATTGGGTGTACATCCTGTGTCATCCTGAGCGAAGAAACACCCCGGCGTGGGTGTTTCGAGTCGAACTTTCAAAAATCTGCAACGAATTGCTGATTTTTGAAAGTCAAAACGCGGTGAGCGTTTTGAGGATCTTCGAGAGGTGCGGACACGCCCTTTACTTTTAAAAAACGTTGAGCGAACCGTTTTGAGATCCCTTCCTCGCGCTGACATTCGCAGCGCTCGTCGGTTTTGCGCGAGCGCAAAACTTCGACTCGGCCGATGACATCGGCCTCGCTCAGGATGACACAAAAAAACCACCCCTTGGTGTCCAAGAGGTGGTTGTTTTCATATTACTTTGCAGCCAGCAGTCTTGCTTCGAGTGCGTCAAGCTCTGCGTGCATGGTTGCGGGCACGCTGTCGCCGATCTGTGCATAGAACTCGCGGATGTTATTGACGTCCTCAAGCCAGGAGTCAACGTCAACGCTGAGCAGATCGCGGACGGTCTCGGTGGTAATGCCTTCCAGGCCTTCAACGTTGATATCCTCGGGCAGGGGCAGGTAACCGATGGGAGACATGGTAGCGCCGACCTTGCCCTCGCAACGGTCAAGGATCCATGCAAGCACTCTCATGTTGTCGCCAAAGCCGGGCCATACGAAGTGACCCTCGTCGTCGGTTCTGAACCAGTTGACGTGGGAGATCTTGGGGGGATTGGGAATGGTAGTGCCCATCTTGAGCCAATGGCCGAAGTATTCACCCATATCGTAGCCCACGAAGGGTCTCATTGCCATGGGATCGCGGCGAACCACGCCAACGGCACCTGCGGCGGCTGCGGTGGTCTCGGAGGCCATGATAGAGCCTACGAATGCGCCATGCTGCCAAGAGGTGGACTGGTAAACTAAGGGAGCGGTCTTGGCGCGTCTGCCACCGAATACGATGGCGCTGACCGGAACGCCCTCGGGCTTATAGTAAGCGTCGGAGAGGCAGGGGCAGTTGGTTGCCATTGCGGTAAATCTGGAGTTGGGATGTGCACCTGCGGTGCCGACCTTATTGTTCTTGTCGTACTTGGTATAGTCCCAGACCTCACCGCGCCAGTTGAGCGCGTTCTTGGGGGGATTGTTGTCAAGACCCTCCCACCAAACGGTGTTATTGTCAAGGTTGTGACATACGTTGGTAAAGATGGTGTCGCGCATGGTGCAATGCAGAGCATTGGGGTTGGACTGCTCGTTGGTGCCGGGGGCAACGCCGAAGAAGCCGTTCTCGGGGTTGACAGCCCACAGTCTGCCGTCTTCACCGACGCGCAGCCAGGCGATGTCGTCACCGATGCACTCTACCTTATAACCCTGTTCGGTATAGAACTTGGGGGGGATCAGCATAGCCAGGTTGGTCTTACCGCAAGCAGAGGGGAATGCGGCGGTCAGGTACTTCTTTTCGCCGTTGGGGTAAGTCACGCCCAGAATGAGCATGTGCTCAGCCATCCAGCCTTCCTTTCTGCCAAGGTAAGAGGCAATGCGCAAAGCGAAGCACTTCTTGCCAAGCAGAACGTTGCCGCCGTAGCCGGAGTTGACCGACATGATGGTGTTATCCTGCGGGAAGTGGGTGATGTAGCGGTTGTTCTCGTCCAGATCGGCCTTGGCATGCAGACCCTTGATGTAATCGGGGGAATCGCCCAGCGCCTCGAGCACGCTCGTGCCGACGCGGGTCATGATCAGCATGTTGAGCACGACGTAGATCGAGTCGGTCAGCTCAATGCCGTATTTTGCAAAGGGAGAGCCTACGATCGACATGGAGTAGGGGATGACGTACATGGTGCGGCCCTTCATAGCACCGGTATACAGCTTCTTGAGCTTGGCGTACATTTCATCGGGTGCCATCCAGTTGTTGATGTTCCCTGCTTCTTCCTTGGTAGGAGTGCAGATAAAGGTTCTTGCCTCTACACGTGCGACGTCGTTGACGGCGGTGCGGTGCAGATAGCAGCCGGGAAGCAGATCCTGATTGAGCTTGATGATCTCACCGGTGGCGCAAGCCTGGGCGCGCAGAGCCTCTGCCTGCTCCTCGGAGCCGTCGATCCAGACAATGCTGTCGGGGCGGGTCATCTCGGCCATTTCATTGATCCAGTCCAGTACGAATTTGTTGTTGGTCATAATGGAGTCTCCTTTTATATATACATAAAAAATAACGAATTCCGGATGGGGTGTAGCCCAACTTTCACCCACTATATATTATAAGGCAAATTTCTTCATTTTGCAAGTGGATTTTTTAAAATTGGCAATATAAACACATCATACAAATCATGCCGCGAAAGATTGTGAAAAATGTCAACGGCTAAACAGAGAACAAATGTTTGCAAAAAAAGGCTGAGTATGATATAATAAAAATGTAATGATAAGAAACGGAGTGACTTTTATGCAAAAACTCAACGAGAGAGAGCAAAAGGTATACGATTACATAGTAAAAACCATCCGCGAGCGCGGTTATGCACCCAGCGTGCGCGATATCCGCGAAGCACTTGGCTATAAGAGCACCTCGACCGTGCACATGTATCTTGGCAGACTGGAAATGCTGGGATATATCGTCAAGGATGAGGGAAAGAGTCGCGCTATCCGACTTTGCGACGACCTGCCCGCCACGGGCGGCGTGCCGCTGCTTGGCAGAGTGACGGCGGGACAGCCTATCTTAGCTGTCGAGAATTATGAGGGCAGCATCCCGTTTGTACCGCACGGCGGCTATGACAAGGACAATCTGTTTGCACTCCGCGTACAGGGCGAGAGTATGATCGACGCGGGTATCCTGGACGGCGACGTGGTGATCGTCAACCGCTGCACCTATGCCGACAACGGCGAGATCGTGGTCGCCATGGTGGAGGACAGTGCAACCGTCAAGCGGTTTTTCCGTGAGGGCGGACACTACCGTCTCCAGCCCGAAAACAAGACTATGGAGCCCATTATTGCAGAGAAAGCCGACATCCTTGGGAAAGTCATCGCCGTACAAAGATATTACTGATGAATTGAGGAAGCTATGAATCTGTTCCGACGGAAAGTGAAAAATGCCTTCCGCACAGTCCTGTACAATTGGCGGGAATATGCGGGCTTTTTCCTTGCGCTTTTGGTAGTGCAGGGCATTTTCTGGTCGCTGACCTTTTCGCTGGATACCAATAATATGATCGCCAAGCGCACGGTCATGGAGTCCTACGACTACCACTTGGTCGTGCCCGATCTGGATGGCACAGAGCTTGCCACCATGAAAAATCTGGTCAATGCACAAAACGGGCTGGATGATTCGTTTTATGAGGTGACCTACGTGCAAAAGGGAGGCGCAAACGAGGCACACGTGTTGCTCAAGGGGGGCAATATCGAGCGCAGCTTTGCCAAATTCCGCGACCGCTGTATGATGGCCAGCTGGGCGTATTCCTTGACGCCGCTGTATACCTATCAGACCGAGTACGTCACACCCGGCGTGTGGCGTTACGCGCTGATCTGTCTTTGCATGCTGGCGCTGTGTGCCGCGGTGCTGACCGTGCTTTACAATATCCGTATTGAAAATCACCAATTCCAGTACGGCATTTACATGACCTGCGGCGGCGATTTCGGCACGCTGTTTTCGGTCGCCTTTGCCGAGCTTGCGGCCATCGCGGTGCTGACCTTTGTGCCGTCCATGCTGCTCTCGGCCGCCATCATGCTGGGTGTCTATCTGCCCCATGGCGTACTGTTCTGTTTTAACTGGGCCGCACCCTTCAAGGTGCTGGGGCTTTGTGCGGCAACCGTGTTGTTATCGGTGCTGCTGCCCGTGCGCGTTATGGCCTCCAAAACGCCCATGGCGCTGATCACCTCGCGCGACAATGCGGGTCTTGTTACCTCGCCGCGCCGCTCGTTCCGTCTGTTCGGCAAGAAATTCCCGAGAGATTACGAGCTGGCGGGTATGTGGCGACTGCGCAAGTATTACGTCCGATTGGTCTGCTCGGCCGTGGCGTTTGCCTCGCTGTTTATCTCGGGGCTTTATATCGCGGATATGATCTCCACCAAGCAGCAGCTTGCCGTGGATGAATTTACGGTGGCTTTTGGCACCTTGCCAAACGAGGAGCTGCGGGACGAGGAAGGAAACGTCATCCGCCCCTTCTTTACCACCGAGCAAGCGAATTCCATCAATGACGACGCGGCGTTTTTGTCCGCCGCCATCATGGACATGGACGGAGTGGCTTACGTCAATACCGACGAAAAGGTGCGCGCTGATGAAATACTTGCCCACATGCTGGTCAAGCAGGAAAATGCGGGCGCGTACGGAGAATACGGCGTGCGCAGTACCGACGAGCGAAACGGCTACTCGGTAGCGACCAATTCCTATAAGTACACCGCCGTGGATAAGACGTGGCTGGATCAGGCCATTGCTTCGGGGCTGTATGAATTCGAGGGCGACCCTTACGAGGTGCTCTATAACCCGTATGCCGTCATTGTCAGCGAAAAGATTCTGGGGGATGCGTGCTTTGACTTCTCGGTGGGGGACACCGTGTATTTCGCCAACTACGTCAAAGGACTGATTCCGGATAACCGTATCTTCACCCGCCGCGATAAGATCCTGCTTCAGCAGCTGGAGTATTTTACCTTCGACTACGGTACGACAGGTACGTTTTCGGGTGAATATACCGTGTGTGCGGTCATGACCAAAGCTCCTGCGGACAGCTATCTGACCGTGGGCATGCAGACGGAAACCTACCGCGCCCTGACCGCAAGCGACGGCGCGCGCGACGTGCTGACCGTGTATCTTGAGGACGGACTGCCGCTGGCAAGAGCCGACGAGCTGGAGCGCGAGATTGCCGGGCTTGCCGATGATTTTGCATGGCTGTGGCAGAGAAACGGCGTGTTTTTCGACGATCTGATCGCCGACGCACGACGTGACGATCTCATCACCACCGTTATAGCGGCCTTTATCCTGACCGTCTCTCCCTTGGTTTGGTTCTTCTCGCAGGTGTTGTTCTACCGCAGAAGAGAAGGGGAGTTTTACATGCTCTCTGCCATGGGTGGCTTTGGGCGCGAGATCAAGAGCCTGCATCTTGTGGCGGGCGGCGTGCTCTCGGGCGTGGCCTTCCTTGTCACGCTGGGCATGAGCTATGCGCTCAATTTCGTGCTGTATATCGTCATGAGCCGCATTCTGCCAAGCCTTGGTATGGCGGCAGCCATTGATTACAATTATTATATGCCGCTCTGGGCACTTGCGCTTTGCGCCGCCGTGTCTGTGATCTGCGGCTTTACGTCCTGCCTTGTGCCGTATCTTTTGTGGAAGCACCGCATGCAGAAAAAGCAGGCAGAGTTAAAGGGGTAAGGAGTCAGTATGGAAGACAGAAGAGTTGTTGTAGAAACGGTGGATCTTATCCGCCAGTATAAGCAATATGACGAGGTGGTCAATGCCGTCAATCGCGTCAATCTGCGCGTGTACGAGGGCGAATTCGTAGCCATCATCGGTGCCTCGGGCTCGGGCAAATCCACGCTGCTGCATCTGATGGCAGGCCTTGACAGACCTAATGCGGGTAAGGTCATCATCCGTGGCCGCGAGATCACCGCCATGTCCGGCGACGAGCTGGCTCGCTTCCGTGGAAACCATATCGGTATGGTGTTCCAGTCGCACAACCTGATCCCGCAGTTCACGGCGCTGGAGAATATCTTAGTTCCCACGCTGATGTGTAATAAGGAAGAGATCTCCTATGAGGAAAACCTCAAAAAGCTGGTGGCCTCGCTGGGACTTGCGGACAGATTGCACCATCTGCCAAGCGAGCTCTCGGGCGGCCAGATGCAACGCGTTGCCATTGCGCGCGCGCTGATCAATCTGCCGCTGGTGGTGTTTGCCGACGAGCCTACGGGAAACCTTGACAGAGAAAACGCCGACGAGGTGTTGGACCTCTTACTGGAGACAAAGGACCTTTTGGGGCAGACGCTGATCATGGTTACGCACGATATGGCGATTGCCGAGCGCGCCGACCGCATCTTCCGCATGGATAACGGACAGATCATTTCTTCAAAAGTCAACAAACGGGAGAACAGAGAATGAACATTCAAGGATTTCAGAAGCTGACGCTGCTTGATTACCCCGACCACATGGCCTGCACTGTGTTCACGGGCGGGTGCAATATGCGCTGTCCCTTCTGCCACAATGCAGGACTGGTGCTAAGACCGAGCGAGAACCCCGCATTCTTCGAGGAGGAGATCTACGCATTTCTGAAAAAGAGGCAGGGAATACTGGATGGCGTGGCCATCACGGGCGGCGAGCCGCTACTTCAGCATGGGCTGGAGGAGTTTATCCTGTGCGTGCGCGAGCTGGGCTTTTCCGTCAAGCTGGATACCAACGGCTCGTATCCCGACAGACTTGCCGCGCTGATCGATCGGGGACTGCTTGATTACGTGGCCATGGACATCAAAAACAGCCGTGAGAAGTATGCCCAAACGGTGGGCGTGCCCGATTTTGACGTCGCTCCCATTGAGCAGAGCGTGGCGATTCTGCGCACCTCCGGCGTGCCGTTTGAGCTTCGTACTACCGTGGTGCGCGAGCTGCACAGCGCCGAGGATATTGAGGATATGGGCGTGTGGCTGGCAGGGGATCACAAGCACTATCTGCAGGGCTTTATCGATTCGGGCGACCTGATCAGACAGGGCCTTAGCGGATATGACAAAAACCAAATGCAGGATTTGGTCAATGTGCTCAAGGCCTATATCCCGAAAGCCGAGTTACGGGGTGTGTGAAACGACGACCACAATATATTGTGTTAAAATTTGAAAAATTATCAAAATATTGTGTCAAAAGGGCTTGACAAATAAAACGACTTATAGTATACTGTAAAAGCACCGCCTTCGGTGTTTTTACAGTATTTTATTTTATTCATAGAATTTTGACAAAAAGGAGAGAGCTCATGTATAAGGTTTTAAAAAGAGACGGCAAGATTACAGATTTTAATCTCAGTAAGATTTCGGACGCAATCAAGATGGCGTTTGAGGCACAGGAAAGACAGTTCCATCCCAGCGTGATCGACTTTTTGGCACTCAAGGTTACTGCTGACTTTGAACCCAAGATCAAGGACGGCCTGATCGCAGTCGAGGATATTCAGGATAGCGTAGAAAACGTACTGGTACAGGGCGGCTACGGCGACGTGGCTAAGGCATACATTCTCTACCGCAGACAGAGAGAGAAGATGCGTAACATGAAGTCCACCATTCTGGACTATAAGGATATCGTGGACAAGTACGTCAAGAATACCGACTGGAGAGTCAAGGAGAACTCTACCGTGACCTACTCGGTCGGCGGTCTGATCCTTTCCAACTCGGGTGCCATCACCGCAAACTACTGGCTCTCCGAGATTTACGACGACGAGATCGGCAACGCACACCGTAACGCCGATATCCACATTCACGACCTTTCCATGCTGACCGGCTATTGCGCAGGCTGGTCGCTCAAGCAGCTGATCCAGGAGGGCCTTGGCGGCGTGACCGGTAAGATCACCTCCGCACCCGCTAAGCACCTGGCAACCCTTTGCAACCAGATGGTCAACTTCCTTGGCATCATGCAGAACGAGTGGGCAGGCGCGCAGGCCTTCTCCTCCTTCGATACCTATCTGGCCCCCTTCGTAAAGGCAGATAACCTCAACTACGATCAGGTCAAGAAGTGCATCGAGTCCTTTATCTACGGCGTGAATACTCCTTCCCGCTGGGGCACCCAGGCACCCTTTTCCAACATCACCCTTGACTGGACCGTTCCCGCTGACCTTGCCGAGCTCAACTGTATCGTTGGCGGTAAGGAAATGGACTTCAAGTACAAGGATTGTAAGGCAGAGATGGATATGGTCAACAAGGCCTTCATTGAAACCATGATCGAGGGCGACGCCCACGGCAGAGGCTTCCAGTATCCCATCCCCACCTACTCCATCACCTCTAACTTTGACTGGTCCGAGACCGAGAACAACAGACTCCTGTTCGAAATGACCGCAAAGTACGGCACTTCCTATTTCTCCAACTACATCAACAGGGACATGGAGCACAGCGACGTGCGTTCCATGTGCTGCAGACTGCGTCTTGATCTGCGTGAGCTGCGTAAGAAGTCCGGCGGCTTCTTTGGCTCGGGTGAGTCCACCGGCCCTATCGGCGTCGTGACCATCAACATGCCCAGAATCGCATTCCTTGCAAAGGATGAAGAGGATTTCTACAAGAGACTTGACCGCATCATGGACATCTCTGCAAGATCGCTCAAGATCAAGAGAACCGTTATCACCAAGCTGCTTGATGAGGGTCTGTACCCCTACACCAAGCGTTACCTTGGCACCTTTGCCAACCACTTCTCCACCATCGGCCTGATCGGCATGAACGAGGTGGGTCTGAACGCGAAATGGATCCGCAAGGATATGACCCACGCCGAGACCCAGCAGTTTACCAAGGAAGTGCTGGATCACATGAGAGAGCGTCTGTCCGACTATCAGGAGCAGTACGGCGACCTGTACAACCTGGAAGCCACTCCCGCAGAGTCCACCACCTACCGCTTTGCCAAGCACGACAAGGAGCAGTTCCCCGACATCATCACCGCAAACGAGAACGGCACTCCCTACTACACCAACTCCTCTCACCTGCCCGTTGGCTACACCGAGGACATCTTCACCGCTCTGGAGATCCAGGACGAGCTGCAGACCCGCTACACCTCCGGCACGGTGTTCCACGCCTTCCTGGGCGAGAAACTGCCTGATTGGCAGGCCGCTGCTGCTCTGGTGCGCAAAATTGCCGAGAACCACAAGCTGCCT
>JAZULL010000083.1:0-50034 GCA_045603085.1 Eubacteriales bacterium
CGTACCAGCGAAACGTCATTTGCATAGTGTAGTCTCCTTTACAGTTGGAAATAGCGAGCCGCGTTGTTGTAGCAGATATCTTGTACGAGTGCACCCGCGGTTGTAATATCGCAGGGGTACTCGCCATTTTCGATCCAGTTACCGATCAGGTTGCAGAGAATTCTGCGGAAATACTCGTGTCTTGTGTAGCTTAAGAAGCTGCGCGAGTCGGTCAGCATGCCGATAAAGTTGCCGAGGATGGAAAGGTTGGCAAGACTGGTCAGCTGATCCTGCATGCCCACCTTGTTGTCGTTGAACCACCAGGCACTGCCGTGCTGCACCTTGCCGGGAATCGAGCTGTTCTGGAATGCGCCCAGCAGGGTGTCGATCCATTGGTTATCTGCGGGATTGAGGCTGTAGAGCACGGTGCGCGGCAGGGCATTGTCCCTGTCCCATGCGTCCATGAGTCTGTAGAGAGCGGCACAGCTGTCGGTCACGGCAATGCAGTCAAAGCCGGTGTCGGGGCCAAGCTCGGCAAAGCGGCGGCTGTTGGGGTTTCTCATGCAGGAAAAATGCAGCTGCATGACCCACCCGCGACGGGCATATTCGCGTCCGCAGAACAAAAGCAGCTCGGTCTGATAAGCCTCTACCAGCTCCATGCTGACCGTGCCGCCCGAAAGAGCGGTGGCAAGAGCGGCGTTGATCTCGTCCTCGCTTGCTGTGCGATGCATGATGTAATCAAGGCCATGGTCACTTGCGCGGCATCCGTGTGCGGCAAAGTGATCCATGCGGGCACTCAGCGCGGCCTTGACGTCGGCCACCGTCTTGATCTCAATGCCGGTCGTGGCGGACAGCTTTGCAACGTATTCGACAAAACCCTTTTTATGCATGTTGAGTGCGGGGTCGGGACGGAAGCTGGGGCAGACCTTGGTGCCACCGAGATCCTCGCCTGCCAGCAGGGCGTGATAGCCAAGGTCGGAGCAGGGATCGTCGGTCGTGCCGATCATGGCAACGTTGCTGGCCTTGATGAAATCTCTGGCGCGCATGGTCCCCAGCTTGTCGTTGCACAGATTCCAAACCGTTTCGGCGGTCTCGCCGTTCAGCACACCCTCATAGCCAAAGTAGGTCTTGAGCTCCAGATGGCACCAATGGTACATGGGATTGCCAACACAGCGGGGCAGCGCCTCGGCAAACTTCTGGAACTTGTCGCGGTCGGGCGCATTACCCGTGATATATTCCTCGGGCACGCCGTTGGAGCGCATGATTCTCCATTTGTAATGGTCGCCACCCAGCCAGATCTGCGTCAGATTTTCAAACTGACGGTTTTCCCAGATCTCCTTGGGATCAATGTGGCAATGGTAGTCAACCAGGGGCATCTTGGCCGCATACTCATGGTAGAGCGTGACGGCTGTGGGGGTAGAGAGCAAAAAATCGCGGTCCATAAACTGCTTCATCTGTACGTTACCTCTCAAGTATTTATATTAATATTTTATCATATAAGAAATGCAATGAGTATTGTTATAATTGCAAAAAGCATTGCAATTATGGCATTTTAGCCGTATGCGAGGGCATATCCTCCTTGGGGGAGTGCCCAAGGATCTTTTTATATTGACGGTAGAAGGTCACGTAGCTCTCGTATTCGCAGATCTTGGCGGCCTCCGTAGGGCTCTCACCGTTGCGGATCAGGTTTTCTGCATACAGAATTCGCTTCTTGGCGATATACTGCATCAGATTGATGCCGAGCTCGCGGCGGAAGGTGTGCACGATCCACGAGGGGCTCATATAAAACATGGCAGACAGCTTCTCGGCATTGATGTTCTCGGTGGGGTGCTCGTCAATATAGGAAAGGATCTGCTGCAGCGTCTTGTTCTTGCGGATGGGCTGAATATCCTTCTTTTGCGGCAAGTATTTGAGAAAGGTCAACAGCTGGGGCGTGGCGCTTTGCACAAAGTCCAGCATTTCCTCGGCGGAAAACTGTCCTTCGGCATCTATCCAGTTTTGGTAAAAGCGGTAAATGGGACTGTCCTTGGGCAAATTATACACGTTTTTGGCATCCGCAATAAAATCTCTGACCGATTTGGGAATCATCTCGGCAGGGAAATTGATCACAAATCGCTCGTACACCGCGGGACTGCGCGGTACAAGACAGTGAAAGGTACGCGGGCCGATCAAGAGAAGGTCATTGTCCCGCAGGCGGTAGACCGAACCCTCAATGGTGTAGTCTGCGTCGCCGCGCACAAAGAAAAGCAGCTCGTATTCGTTGTGAATATGCCGGTGAAAGGCCTTGGGATCGGGGATGTCGGTGATGTGATGGCAGGTAAAATCGTTCTTGGTTAGTTGAATGTTCATATAGAAAAAACCTCGACTGTAACGCTATATGTATATTCTACACCATAATTGCCAAAAAAGCAATGGTTATTGCTAATATTGCAATTTATTTTCGTTTTTAGCAGAGTTATAATTTAGTTAAGTAATATCAGTCGTATTTTCGGAGGTATGATATGATCAGACTTTGTGCATTTTCAGATGAGGCCAATCCGTCCTTGGAGGGGCAGATCGCGGCCATGAAGCGAAACGGCATTGCGCTGACCGAGCTTCGATCGATCGGAGGCAAGAACGTCAAGGATCTGACCGAGGATGAGGCGCGAAAAATCAGAAAGACCCTGGACGAGGCGGGCATTGCCGTCTGGTCTGTCGGCTCTCCCTTGGGCAAGGTGGATATCACGGTGGATATTGAGGACTATCTGCAAATCGTGTCGCACGTTTGCCGGTTGGCCGTGATCCTTGGTGCGAAATATATCCGCATGTTCAGCTTTTTCGGGGCATACGCACAGCCCGAAAAGGTGTACGAATATCTTGGCCGTATGGTAAAGGTGGCAGACAGCTACGGCGTGATTCTGTGCCACGAAAACGAAAAGGATATCTTTGGTGATACCTTGGAAAGGGTAGAGCTGATATTGCAAAACGTGCCCGGTCTGCGCGCGGTCTACGACCCCGCCAACTTTTTGCAGGTTGGAGAGGCCGCAGATAAAACCCTGACGGCTCTGCACGGCAAGACCGAGTATTTCCACATCAAGGACGTCATTGCACAGACGGGCGAGATCGTACCCGCGGGACACGGTGACGGCATGATCGGCAAGCTGATCGGAATGGTGGAGGGCGACACGGTGCTGACGCTGGAGCCCCACCTGCGCGTCTTTGCGGGATATGCACAGATCGACAGTCAGGAAATGAAAAACAAATATACCTATGAGAACAACGACCAAGCGTTTGATGCGGCGGTCGAAGCCCTCAAGGCACTTTTGATTGAAAACGGATACACAGAAACAAAGGGAGGGTTTGAAAAGCATGCAAGCAGGACTTAATCTTTTTTCGATCCGCAATTATCTGGACACCGAGGAAAATTTTCTCAAGGCCGCCAAGGCGCTCAAGGAAATGGGGTATTCCTACATCCAGTATTCGGGCGGCGCGTTTGATCCGGACAGAATTGCCCGTGTCAGCCGGGCGGCAGAGCTGCCCGTGGTGCTGACCCACGTGCCCATGGATCGCATTGTAAACGATACACAGGCACTCATGGAGGAGCACGAAAAATTCGGATGTAAAAACATCGGCCTTGGCGCGATGCCGTTTGATGCGATTGCAGACGAGGCAAGATGCAAGAGCATCGTGGAATCCCTCGACCGCGCGGGCGAGGTCATGCAGAAGAACGGTTTTTCCTTCTTCTATCATCACCATCACTTTGAATTCTATAAGCACGGTGACAAGACCGTGTTTGATTACATTGTAGAAGAAGCCCCCCACGTCAATCTGACGCTGGATACCTACTGGCTGCAGTTTGGCGGTGTGGATATTGCCGCAACCGTGGATAGACTTTCGGGCAGAATCGGCTGCGTTCACCTCAAGGATTACATGATAGCCAAGACCGAGGGCGGCATCGCGGGCTATCAGCCCTGCTTTGCACCCGTGGGCGACGGCACCATTGATTACGTCTCGCTCGTTCCTCGCATGAAGGCGGCCGGCGCACAGTATTTCCTTGTCGAGCAGGATAATGCCGCAACCTTGCCCGATCCCATGGAGCAGGTTGCAAGAAGCATTCGTTATATTCAAAATTGTCTTTAAAAAAGGAGAACAGTCATGGAAAAAGTAAGAGTTGGTATCATTGGTCTCGGTAATCAGGGCACACATTACATGGCGGGCGTATTCAATCCCGGTCATGCGCCCAACGCCGTCGTCACCGCACTTTGCGATAACAATCCCGCAAAGATCGAGGTCATGAAGACCAGAACCGTCGGTCAGGATATTGCATATTTTGACAACTACATCGACATGCTGGACAGCGGCCTTTGCGATATGGTCATGGTTGTCGTCCCGCACTATTTCCATCCCGAAATGGTTATGGAATGCCTGAAGCGCGGCATTCACGTCATCTGCGATAAGCCCGCAGGCGTGTATACCAAGCAGGTCAAGGAAATGAACGAGTGCGCAAAGCAGTCGAAGGCACTTTTTGCAATGATGTTCAATCAGAGAACCAACTGCGTTTACCGCAAGATGCGCGAGATCGTGCAGGCGGGCGGCATTGGTGAGCTGCAGAGAGTGACTTGGATCATCACCGACTGGTACAGAACCCAGCAGTATTACGACAGCGGCAGCTGGAGAGCCACCTGGGAAGGCGAGGGCGGCGGCGGGCTGATCAACCAGTGCCCCCACCAGATCGACCTTGTACAGTGGGTTGTTGGCGAAATGCCCGTAGCCATCAACGGCTTCTGCCAGTACGGCAAGTGGCATGATATCGAGGTTGAGGACGAGGTCACCGCATTCTTCAAGTACAAGAACGGCGCGACCGGCATGTTCATCACCACCACAGGCGAAGCCCCCGGCACCAACCGCTTTGAGATCTCGGGCACCAAGGGCAAGCTGTTGGTTGAGAACAACAAGCTCTATTACTGGCAGAACGAAAACGATACACAGGAGTGGTCAAGAACCGCCGACACCGGCTTCGTGCCTCCCAGATGCACCAAGACCGAGGTGGAGACCGACGGTCTGAACCTCCAGCATACCGGCATTATCAATAATTTTGTCGCAGCCATCCGCGGCGAAGAGCCTTTGTTTGTGGACGGCACAGAGGGCATCAACGGCGTTGAAATGATGAACGCCATGGAGCTGTCCGGCTGGAACAACGGCGAGACCATCACCTTGCCCGTTGACGAGGAGCGTTACCTCAGAGAGCTGAATGCGCACGTTGCCAATTCGGTCAAGAAGGAATGTGACGACGGTGCCGTTGCAGACACCGCAGGCACGTTTGGCAGCAAATAAGGAGGCAATCATGAGATCGGCAATTGTCGGATACGGCAATATTGCAAGATTGCATGCGCAGGTTCTGACCTCTCAGGGGCATGATATTGTAGCCGTTTGCGATTGTGATCCGCGTGCATTGCAAAATGCACCGGGAAAACGGCATTATACCGATTATCTTCAAATGCTGGACAATGAGCAAATAGATGTAGTACATATCTGTACACCGCACTATTGGCACGCCCAAATGATCATTGATGCACTGGAACGTAACGTCAATGTGCTGTGTGAAAAGCCTCTTTGCATCAAGGAAGAGGATATTCCGCGTATTCTGGAGGCAGAGAGAAAGAGCAAGGCACAGCTTGGCGTATGTCTGCAAAACAGATATAATGCTGCTAACCGTGCTGTAAAAACCTACCTGACGGGCAAAAACATCCTGTGTGCGACTGCAAGCGTGACATGGTACAGAGATGCCGGATATTATGCTTCGGGCGCTTGGAGAGGAAAATGGGCAACCGAGGGCGGCGGCGTGCTGATCAATCAGGCACTCCACACGTTGGATCTTGTGCAATGGCTGGTGGGCATGCCTCAAACGCTGCGCGGCATGATCTCCTGCATGACACTCTCGGATGAGATCGAGGTGGAGGATACCGCAGTCATTTTGGCAGGCAAACCCAATTGCGGATTTACCTTTTACGCAACCAACGGCGGCGCGACAGACTGCCCGGTGGAGCTCACGATCCGCGCCGACGGCGAGTGGATCAAGATCATGCCCAAGGACGTGCTATATGCTGATCGTCACGAGCATTACGATGACGTTGCCGTAGGGCTTGGCAAGGCCTGCTACGGCTCCGGCCACGGCGCACTGATCGCGGATTTCTACGATTGCGTTGCAACCGGCAGAAAATTTGAGATTGACGGAACTGAGTCTGCAAAGGTGGTTCGTCTGGTTCTTGCCGCATATCGAAGCCATGGGAACTTAGAATCCGTGACACAATAATAAAACAACGGGGCTGATTCATTTAGCGCAGAACAAAAACCAGATGCGAAAATGATTGATATCACATTGACGAGATGGCCTCAAGATCTCATTTAAAGTAAAAATCCGCCGAGATAATCGGCGGATTTTTTCGATTTTTATGTGGCTTTTTAGTCGCGCTCGCACTCTCTGGCGTACCCTCGTACGCCGACGATAGTCCGATCGCGCCTTCTGTATCTAAATGACTTAGCCCCGTAAATTTTTCATCTCTTTTTCCATGCATAAGGCGAGAAAAGTACCAGCATGGGAACAAGCTCCAGTCTTCCGAATAGCATGGAAATGGAAAGCACCAGCGTAGAAAAATCGGAATAGGGCGCAAAATTGCCAAAAGCACCAAAATCGCCCAGGGCAGGACCGATGTTGTTGACGCAGGAAAGAGCCGCAGTCAGATTGGTTTCAATGCTCAGCCCGTCAAGCGAGATCAAAAGCATAGTCAAAATAGACACAATGATATAAACAGTCAGGTAACCTGTCGCGGAGCGCAGCGTTTCGTCGGGTACTACCTCACCGTCTACGCGGACCACGTTGACCGACTTGGGGCGGATCATGTGCTTGATCTCTCGGACGATGTTCTTAGCCAAAATGAGAATGCGCGAGATTTTTAATCCGCCACCGGTTGAGCCTGCGCATGCACCTGTCATCATCAAAAGCACGATTACGGTTTTGGAAAGTACAGGCCATTCATTGAATTCCGCGGTGCAAAAGCCGGTCGTGGTGATGATGGAGGATACCTGGAAAAACACGGTTCGCAGACCATTACCAAAGCTGTCAAACATTTTGTAGGTATTGATCAGAATGACTGCAATTGCAATCGTGATCACGCTAAGATAAGCGCGCAGCTCCTCGCTTTTGAAAACATCCTTGATCTTGCCAACCAGTATAAAGAAAAACAGGTTGAAGTTGATACCGAACAGCAGCATAAAGATGCCGATGACCCATTCAGCTGCCGGATTGTGGTATCCTGCGATGGAATCGTTGAGAATGGAAAAACCGCCTGTTCCCGCAGTAGCAAAGGACGTTACAAAGGCGTCGTAAACAGGGAATTGGCAAATCAGCAACGCAACAATTTCAATCAATGTTAAAGCGATGTAGATCCCATACAGGATCAGCGCAGTCTGGCGCATTTTGGGCACAAGCTTCCCCTTGGTAGGACCGGGTACCTCGGCTCGCATCAAATGCATTGCCTCTCCACCCGCGGTGGGAAGAATTCCAGGAATAAAGAGCAGCACGCCCATACCGCCAATCCAGTGTGTAAAGCTACGCCAGAACAGAATGCTGCGCGGCAGGTGCTCCACTGCGGGCAGAATGGATGCGCCCGTGGTGGTAAATCCGGATACGGTTTCAAAAAATGCATCGATGGGATTTGTGATCGCGCCACTGAAAATAAAGGGGAGTGCACCAAAGATAGAAAGCAGGATCCATCCGGCGCTTACGCATACAAATCCTTCTCTTGCATAGATTTGAGTAGTTTTGGGCTTGAGTATCACCAAAGGTACAGAGATCGCAAGCAACATCGAAATCGTATACACGAAGGGCATGCAATCCTCTTGATACATCACTGCCACTGCTAAGGGCAAAAGCATCAGAATTGCTTCAATGAGCAATATGCAGCCCAGCAGATATCTAAGCATTCGATAATTCATAATTATTTCAAAATATCCTTAATTTCGTTGATTTCCACATCAGAGGTGAACAAGATAACCGTATCTCCGCATTCCATTTTATCGTTACCGGAGGGAATCACGATCTTGTCCTTGTGCACAATGCTGGCGATCAGCACGTCACGTCTGAGCTTAAGCTGCTTGAGCGGGATTCCGGTAATGCCTTCCACCGGTTCTTTGATCACGCACTCCAATGCCTCAAAATTGTCCTCCATGAGCTTGTGCAGGGATTCGATTTCAATATCGTGCGTTGCTTCAAGAGAACGGACGTATCGGAGAATTTCATTAGACGTGGAATACTTGGGGGAAACAATGCCGTCAAGTCCCATGTTCTTGAAAAGATCAACGTATTGCATAGCACCGATCAAGGTGATGATCTTTTTGGTGTTTTGCGTTTTTGCATAAAGGGATACAATTGCGTTCTCTTCATCCTCGGAGGAAAGAGCAATAAAAGCGTCGGTCGTGGCAATTCCTTCCTCGCGTAGAACGGATTGGTTGGTTCCGTCCTCTTTGATCACGTTGCAATCAAAACGCTCGGCAAGCTCACGGCAACGTTGCTTGTCAGGCTCAATGACGGTGGCGCGGATCTTGGTCTTTTGCAGGAGGTTGAGCAGATAATAGGTCATTCTGCCTCCGCCAACGATCAGCACATCCTTAACAGGGTGCTTGTAAGCACCGATCGCCTTAAAGAAGTTGGTCATTTCCTCATCGTGTGCGGTCAGGCAAACGTTATCCCCCTCGGCAAGAATGAAGTCACCCTTGGGGATATAAGCTTGTCCCTTACGAACAACGCCGCAGATCAGAAAACGAATGTTGAGCTTTGTGTGCAGCTGCGCCAGCGTCATGCCGCACAGAGGGGAATTTTGTCCGATAACGAATTCGGCAAGCTCCACTCTGCCGTGATAACAGGTGTCGATCTTGGTGGCAAAGGGGAAGCGCAGCATTCGCGAGATCTCCTTGGCAACCGCAAGCTCGGGATTGATAGTCAGCGACAGGTTAAGGTCATGCTTGATCATCTGCATCAACTCGGCATATTCGGGATTACGTACACGTGCTATGGTATGCTTAGTGCCAAGCTTTTTAGCGGATGCGCAGCAAAGGATATTCAATTCGTCCTGATTGGTTACAGCAATCAGCAAATCTGCCTTGTCAGCACCTGCCTTGCGCAAGGTGGATACGGAAGCACCGTTGCCTACAATGCCAATCACGTCAAACTTGTTGCTCATTTCGGTCAGAACGGCAACGTTATGGTCAATCAGTGTGATATTATGATGCTCCTGTGCGAGCCTTGTACAGATGACAGTGCCCACTGTACCGGCACCAACGATAATAATTCTCATATTTATCTCCGTAATCTATAGTTTAAGCAGATATACGAAAATTATAGCATAACAGAAGGAATATTGCAATAGTTTTGTAAAATTCTTGACACATCCCACAAAAAATGATATAGTAAAGGGGTAGCAAGCACCTATGGAGGTATTTTATGGAAAAGGTCAGAGTGGCGGTTATCGGCATTGGCTGCAGAGGGCAGTATATGCTGGAGCATTGCCTTTTGGAAATGGATAATATGTGTGTCACAGCGGTTTGTGACACCTATGAGGATAGAACGCAGTGGGCGGTGGATACCGTTATCAGACACGGACAGCCGGCACCCTTTGCAAGCACAAACTGGCATGACGTGCTTGATCCCAAAATTGCCGACGCGGTTATGATCATCTCCTCATGGGAGTCGCACGTGCCGATCGCGGTGGAGGCTATGGAAAAGGGAATTGCCGTTGGCATGGAGGTTGGCGGTGCTTACTCTCTTGACCAATGCTGGGAGCTGGTGCATGCATACGAGCGCACCGGCACACCCTTTATGTTCTTGGAGAATTGCTGCTATGGCAGAATTGAAATGATGGTCATGAACATGATAGAGCAGGGGTTGTTTGGCGAGATTGTGCATTGCGATGGCGGCTACTGTCACGACCTGCGCGGCGAGATCGCGCACGGCAAGGAGAACAGACATTACAGACTGCGCAACTATCTGCACAGAAACTGTGAGAATTATCCCACACATGAGCTGGGACCCATCGCACAGATCCTTGGGATCAACCGCGGCAACCGCTTTGTCTCGTTGGTGTCTGTGGCAAGCAAGTCCTGCGGCATGAACGCGTATGCCAAGAACCACCCCGACGTTGATCCCGCATTGCAGACCGCGCGTTTTGCACAGGGCGACGTGGTGTCCACTATCATCAAGTGTGCGGGCGGCGAGACAGTCACGCTCAGCCTTGATACCACACTCCCCAGAGCCTACAGCAGAAGGTTTACCGTGCGAGGCACGCTGGGTATGTATATGGAGGATAACAATTCCGTTTATCTGGACAGCGACTTTACCGAGGCGGATCATTGGTGCTGGTCCAAGGAGTGGAACAACGCCGAGCGGTACCTTGAGCAGTACGAGCATCCCGTATGGGAGAAGTACCAAAAAGAGGGCATCCGCGGCGGCCACGGCGGCATGGACGGTCTGGTCTACGACGCCTTTATCGAGGCAGTCAGAACCGGCACACCCTGTCCTATCGACGTCTACGACGCAGCAGCATGGATGGCGGTCACTCCGCTCTCCGAGGCATCCATTGCCAAGGGCGGCGCCCCCGTCGAGTTCCCGGATTTCACAAACGGCGCTTTCTGCGAGAGAAAATAATTTACCATCAACCGCGAATGTGCGTTTTAAAAACAATTACCGCCGAGAGTAACCAAACGGTTACTCTCGGCGGTGTTATATTAATATAAATTATTCAAGTACGCTAACCAATCCGATTTCAGTTCTTCATAACCCTTTCCAAATGTTTCATCGATATTCTGCGAGTGATAAGCACTGAGCACTATAAGTCGCACTCTTTTTAATTATTTCATCTTCTCCTGCTTGATCTTATGGTCGATAATGTGTCTTGACGCCAGCTCGGCCTTGACCTGGTCGACCGAGATGCCCATTTCATTCATCATGACCATGACGTGGTAGGCAAGATCGGCGATCTCGTAGATGGCCTCGGCCTTGTCGTTGTTTTTGCCCGCGATAATGACCTCGGTGGATTCCTCGCCCACCTTCTTGAGGATTTTATCCATGCCCTTGGCAAACAGATAAGTGGTATAAGAGCCCTCGGGCATCTTTTCGCGGCGATCTGCCAACAGCGCTTCCAGGGTGTTCAGAGAGAAGGGGAGCTCGGTGCCGCTTGTATAAACCAGGTCGTTAAAGCAGGTCTCGGCCCCCGTGTGGCAGGCAGGGCCGTCCTTGGTGACCAGCACTGTCAGCGTATCTCTGTCGCAATCTGCCTTGATAGCAAGCACGTGCTGGCGATTGCCCGACGTCTCGCCCTTTCTCCAAAGACTCTGTCGGGAGCGCGACCAGAAGCATGTCGTACCCTCGTCCATGGTGATCTGCAGACTCTGCGCATTCATATAAGCCAGCATGAGCACCTTGCCGTCCTGCGCATCCACCACGATGGCGGGAATCAGCCCGTTCTGATCAAATTTCAAATCTTTAATTTCTAACATATCATAACCTCACAACGATCCCTTGCTCGGCAAGCCGCGCCTTGAGCGAGGGAATTTTGATTTCTCCGAAATGGAATACCGATGCGGCAAGCCCCGCGTCCACGCCGGGCACCGAATTGAAAAGGGTAATAAAATCCTCGACCGAGCCCGCGCCGCCCGAAGCGATCACGGGAATGCTGACGGTGTTGCATACCTGCGTCAGCATTTCGATGTCAAAGCCTTGCTTGACGCCGTCGGTATCGATGGAGTTGACCACGATCTCGCCGGCACCGTTCTGCTCGGCGCGTCTGAGCCACTCAAGGGCCTCAATGCCGGTATTTTCGCGCCCGCCCTTGGCAAAGACGCGAAGCGTACCGTCCACGCGCTTGATATCGGCAGAGAGCACGACGCATTGCGAGCCGTATTTTCTCGCCGCCGCATAGATCAGATCGGGGTTTCTGATAGCGCCCGTGTTAACGCTGACCTTATCCGCGCCGCAAGCCAGCACGCGCTCAAAATCCGAAAGCGCATTGATGCCGCCGCCCACCGTAAGCGGAATGAAAACGTTTCTCGCGGTTTCGGTCAGAATATCGGTAAAGAGTGACCTCTGGGCCGCGGATGCCGCGATATCGTAGAAAACAAGCTCATCAGCGCCGTTTTCGCTATAATACTTGGCAAGCTCCACGGGGGAATTGACGTCGCGCAGTCCCGCAAAGTTGACACCCTTGACCACTCTGCCGTCCTTGACGTCCAGGCAGGGAATAATTCTCTTGGTGATCACTTTGCCACCTCCCGCACAGCCTTTGCAAGATCCAGCACACCCGTGTAGAGTGCCTTGCCTAAAATCGCGCCGTACATATTCATATCGGCAAGCGCCTTGACCGTGTCCATATCCGAAATGCCGCCAGACGCCGTGAACTGCATGCCTGGGAACTGCTCCTGCAAGGATGCGTAAAGCGCGCGGTTGGTGCCGCCCATCACGCCGTCCTTGGAAATGTCGGTGCAGATAATGACGCGCACGCCAACCTCTTGCATGGACGCAATGAATTCCGTACCGCTGACCGTGGAGGTGTTGAGCCAGCCGTGTGTGGCCACCATGCCGTCGCGCAGATCTGCTCCAACGGCAATCTTATCACCAAATTCTTGCACGGCCTGCTTCAAAAATTCGGGATCGGTCAGCGCAGCCGTGCCGAGAATGACACGGAACGCACCTGCATCAAGGTATTTTTTAACTGTCCGGGTACCGCGGATGCCGCCGCCGATCTCGACCTGCAGGGAAGTCTGTTTGATAATATCTTCAACCGTTTGGAAATTTGGCGTGCCGCCATCGCGCGCGCCCTGCAGATCCACCACGTGCAGGTGTGTCGCACCGGCGCGCTCAAACCCCTTGGCAACCTCTGTGGGATTGTCGTTATAAACGGTCATTTGTGCATAATCGCCCCTGATCAGACGAACAGCCTTGCCGTCGATCAGGTCAATGGCGGGAAATAGAATCATAAAACGCCTCCAAGGGTCAAAGTTGGGTCGCGGGAATCTCGGTAAACGCGCGCAGGATGGCAAGTCCGACGTTCCCACTCTTTTCGGGGTGGAATTGCGTGCCGCAAACGTTACCGCGACATGCCGCAGCGGTCAGACGTGCACCGTATTCGGTCAGCGCCGTGACCGAGGCGTCACAGTCCATAGCGGCATAGGAATGTACGAAATAGACGTAGTCGCCCTCGTTTATATACTTGAAAATGGGATGCTTTGGCTTGTCCTTAGGGAAAACCAGCGCATTCCAGCCCATCTGGGGGGATTTGAGCGCGCCGATCACGGGTGCTATGGGCTTGACGTTGCCGGGAATCAATCCAAGGCCCTTATGCTCGCCAAACTCAAAGCTCTTGTCAAACAGCATCTGCATGCCAAGGCATATACCGAGAATGGGCGTGCCGAGCGCGGCCTTTTGCAGCACGACCTTGTCAAGTCCGCTTGCGCACAGCTTGCGCGCAGCATCCTCGAAAGCACCTACACCGGGCAGTATAATGCGCTCGGCTGCAAGAATTTTTCCGGCATCCGAGGTGATCTCCACGCTCTCACCGATCTTTTCCAGCGAGCAGGCAAGGGAAAACAGATTTCCTACGCCGTAATCAATGATAGTCGTCATAACACACCTTTGGTAGAGGGAATTTGATCAGCCTTGGCGGGATCAATGGCACAAGCCTTGGCAAGTGCTCGAGCCGCGGCCTTGAACTGAGCTTCAATGATGTGGTGCGAGTTTTTGCCTGCCAGCATCTGCAAATGCAGGGTAATGCCCGCGCGGCGTACAAAGGCCAGCCAGAATTCCTCAGCAAGCTCGGTGTCAAAATCACCCACGCGCGCGGTGGGGATCTCCACCTTGTAGCCAAGATAAGGTCTGCCCGAAATATCCACGGCACAAAGCATCAGCGTCTCGTCCATGGGGAGAATGACGTCGCCGTATCTGTAAATGCCCTTGCAATCGCCCAGCGCCTTGGCAAAGGCGTCGCCAAGACAAATGCCGATATCCTCGGCGGTGTGGTGAAAGTCCACCGCGCTGTCTCCCTTGCAGGTCACGGTCAGATCAAATCCGCCGTGTCTTGCAAACAGCGTCAGCATGTGGCCAAGAAATCCGCAATCGGTCTGTATGTTGCTCTTGCCGTTGCCGTCAAGGTTCAGCGAGAGCGTAATATCGGTTTCGTTGGTTTTTCTGTTGATTTCAAAGGTTCTCATAACAATATTCCTTTCAGATCAAGGATTTGATGGCATCAAGCAATGCATCGGTTTGCTCACGCGTGCCCACCGTGATACGGCAAAAGTCGCCAATACGGGGCGCGTCGAAATGACGAACCAGAATGTGCCTTTCCTTGAGCCCAAGATAAAGCTGCTTGCCGCCAATGCGAGGGTGCTTGGTAAACACGAAATTGGTTTTCGAGGGCAGCGTTTCAAATCCCAGCGCACCCAGCTGCTCGGTCAGATATTCGCGGTTTTTTGCAATGATGCGGCAGTTGTGCGTGTAATACGCATCATTTTCCAGAATGGTAACAGCGGCCGCCTGCGAGAGCGAATTGACGTTGTAGGGATTGATGGAATTGCGCACTGTCTCCAGATCGGCAATCAGCGCAGGGCTTGCGGCGGCAAAGCCAACGCGACCGCCCGCAAAGCTTCTCGACTTGGAGAAGGTGGATACCACCAGCAAATTGTCATATTTCAGCGTCAGCGGGATGGCACTCTCGCCGCCAAAGTCCACGTAGGCCTGATCGATCACCACCACGTTATCGGGGTTGCCGACCAAAATCTGCTCAATTTCTGATAGCGAGAGGGCAATGCCTGTAGGCGCATTGGGGTTGGCAATAAAAATGGTTCTGCCAAGTCCGGCATAATCGGCGGGATTGATGCAAAAATCAGCATCCAGTGGCAGGATCTTGCAATCCGTGCGATACAGCGCGCCCAGCACCTTGTAAAAGCCGTAGGTAATATCGGCAAAAGCCGCGCCGACCTCTGCATTGCAAAAGGCAAGGAATGCAAAGGAGAGGATCTCATCCGAGCCGTTACCCACGCAAAAGTGCTCGGGGGTGAGTCCGTAAACCTTAGCAAGCGCCTTCCTGAGCGCGAGCATGGTCGGGTCGCAATAGAGATTTGAGCGCGATGCCGCCGATGCAATCGCCTCGCTGACCTCGGGCGCAGGCGGGAAGGGGGATTCATTGGTATTGAGCTTGATGAATGCCGACATATCGCGCGGCTGTTCGCCCGGCACGTAGGCCGTCAGCTCCCCCGGGAGTCTTGAAAAATACTTACTCATATTCAGTCCTGATCTCGGCACTTCTGGCATGCGCGTCCAGCCCCTCCTTGCGGGCGAACAGCGCAATGTCGGGCGCCGCCTTGATAATCGCATTTTTATCGTAATAGGTGTAAGAGGTCTTTTTGATGAAATCGTCTACAGACAGGGGGCTGGAGAATCTCGCCGTGCCGCTGGTGGGCAGGGTGTGATTGGTGCCCGCATAATAGTCGCCAAGCGCCTCGGGGCAGTATCTGCCAAGGAAGATCGAGCCGGCGTTCTTAATGGCGTCAAGGTAGATAAAGGGATCGTCCACACAGATCTCCAGGTGCTCGGGCGCAATGCGGTTGGCAACCTCAATGCCTTGCCAAAGGTCGGCGCACACAATGATCTTGCCGTGGTTGTCGATTGAGGGACGCGCGATGGGCTCTCTGGGCAGAAGAGCGAGCTGTCGCTCGATCTCAGCCTGCACCTTTTCGGCAAGCTCTGCGCTGTCCGTAACCAGTACGGCACTCGCCATCTTGTCGTGCTCGGCCTGCGAGAGCAGGTCTGCCGCCACCTGCGCGGGATTGGACTTGCCGTCCGCCAGTACCAGGATCTCGGAGGGGCCTGCAATCATGTCAATAGCTACCTTGCCGAATACCTGACGCTTGGCCTCTGCAACAAATGCATTGCCGGGGCCCACGATCTTGTCAACACAAGGAACGGTCTCTGTGCCGTAAGCCAGTGCGGCAACCGCCTGCGCGCCGCCGATCTTGAAGATCTTGTCCACACCTGCGATCTTGGCCGCACAAAGAATGGCGGGATTGACGCGACCGTCGCGACCGGGAGGGGTGACCATCACGATCTCGTCCACGCCCGCCAGCTTGGCGGGAATGCTGTTCATGAGCACGGTGGAGGGATAAGCCGCCGTGCCGCCGGGCACGTAAATGCCCACCTTGGCAAGAGGTGTGACCTTCTGTCCCAGCACAATGCCGTCGGCAGGGCGCATTTCAAAGCCCTCTCTGACCTGATTTTTATGATACGCCTCAATGTTGGCTGCCGCATCGCGCATGACGCGGATCAGCTCGGGATCGGATGCCTCAAAGGCCTCGGTGATTTCCTGCTCGCTGACCTGCAGGGAAGCGAGAGCAACCTTGTCAAATTTCTCTGTGTATGCAAGCAGAGCCGCGTCGCCGTCCGCTCTGACGCCTGCAATGATGTCGCTAACCGCCGCCTCGACGTTGATAACGTCCTCGGAGCGGTTGAATATCTCGCTGTCCGAAACAGCGTTGAAATCGAAAATTCTGATCATGATCTTACCCCTTTCTTTGCTCGCGAAGCTGATCTGTCAGCTGTGCGATCCGGGTATGGTTGAATTTATAGGCGGTTTTGTTGGCAATCAGTCGCGCGCTGATGGGTGCGATCTCAGCCTTGACGCAAAGTCCGTTTTCCTTGAGCGTCGTACCGGTCTCCACAATGTCCACGATCACGTCCGAAAGTCCCAACACGGGAGCTAACTCAATAGACCCGTTCAGCTTGATAATATCAATGGCGCGGCCGCGCTCGTTGTAATACCCGGTTGCAACGTTTCGGAATTTGGTCGCCACGCGCAACGGCTTGCTGTAGTCGTCCTCAAAATCCACGGGAGCGGCCACGCAAAAGCGGCATTTGCCGATGTCAAGATCCAGAAGGGTATAAACGTCGGGTGAGTATTCCATGAGAATATCGCTACCGGCTACACCCACGTCGGCCACGCCGCGCTCTACGTAGATCGGCACGTCCGAGGGCTTGACAAAGAAGTAAGAGACCTTGTCAGTCGAGAAAACCAGCTTTCTGGAGGGGGTGTGGATCTCGGGGCAGGTATAACCGGCATTTTCAAACATAGCCAGCACCTTGTCGCCAAGACGACCCTTGGGAAGAGCAACCTTGATCATAACAGCACCTCCTTAACGGTAAACGTCTTTGCAAATTTGCGGTTTTCGGGTGCACTTTGGCAGGCCATCACGCCATAGCCCTGCATAGCCAGCCTATGTGCTGCACGGGCAACCGATTCGGTGCTGTCCGCATCGGTATAGAGCAGCAGCACAGCAGGCTCCTCATCGGCCTCTGCATACTCGATATAATCCAGATAAATGGCAAAGCCGATTGCCGCGGTCTGCACACCAAAGCGCGAAAGCAGGGGATCGTAACGACCGCCCGAGAGCACCGCTACGGGCACGTCCTTGATATACCCCTTGAAGATAATGCCGTTGTAATAGCCGAAATCGTGCATCAGCGAAAGATCGATATACACGCCCTTATCAAGTCCCATAGCACCGAAGACGGATGCGATTTGCTCAAGATCGGTCACGGCAGGAGAGTCCGGCAGAGCCTTTTTCAGCATGGGAATAGCCTCTGTAATCGGTTTGTATGCACCAACCAGCACGGCAAGCGTGGTGCTGTCGCCGCATTCGATCAGCAAAGAGGCAATGGCATCCGCGTTCTTTTGCGAGATCAGCGAGATCAGCTGCTCGCGGTCTGCCCCCATCAGGCAGGCACGGTCGATCAGCGGCATCAGAATGCCCATGTGCGAGATATCCAGAATATTGTCTGTGTTGATCGAGTCCAGCGAAGCCTTTGCCAGCGAGACCACCTCGGCGGTGGCATACAGGCTGTCGTCACCGATGTGCTCAAGACCCATCTGGCGAAGCTCGCTGAATTCATTCTCACCCTTCTTGATGCGGTAGACCGTCTCGTTGTAGAACACCTTGACGGGCAGACGTCCGTCGCGTGCCGTATTTTTGACGATCGAGAGCGTGACGTCGGGCTTGAGTGCCTTGAGTCCCGAGCCGTCCGTAAAGGTCAGAAGCCTTTGATCCACAAGAAAGTTCTTGTTTTCGGCATACAGTGCGTAGTCCTCGAATTTATTCATTAAAAACCTGCGATAGCCGTATTTGGTGTAAAGCCCCGCACAGCGGGTCACGGTCTGTTCGGCAGGCGTCATTGCATATCGGTTTGTCTTCATAAAATCCTCCAAAATAAAAGGATGTTTTGATTATACTACAATCGAACACTTTAGTCAAGTAAAGTGCGTGGATTTTTTTATTTATAATGTAAACAATTTGTAAACCCATACCATATATGTGAAATTTGTGGTAAAATATGGGGGTTACATTCCGAGCATGGAGGGAATTATGATCGGACTTGAGAGAGGAACTGTAAAAATAGTGCCGTATGATCCGCATTGGGCGGAGCTTGGCCGCATGCATTGTGACAGAATTGAAAAGGCGCTCGGTCCCTTGGCCTTCAGGGTGATTCACGTTGGCAGCACAAGCGTGCCGGGACTTGCCGCAAAGCCGATCATTGATATTGCCGTTGGCGTTGACTGCTTTGACGAGCGAATTGTGGGCGCCATGGAATCTGCGGGATATCTGCACAGACCTGCCCATGACACCGAAATTCAGATGCTGTTTGTCAAGGCGGACGGGGAATGGCGAAGCGCGCATATACACGTGGTCGGATATCAGAGTATGGAATGGCGCAACTATCTCAACTTTAAAAATTACCTCATAGGGTTTCCCAAAATGCGGGATGCGTATGCGGCGCTCAAATATGAGCTTGCCGAGAAATATCCCAACGACCGCCAATCCTATACCGACGCCAAGGCGGATTTCATTCGCCACGTGCTCAGAAAGGCCGTGACGTGGTCGTATCTTGGCACACTGATCGATGCAAAGGTAGACAGACCGGTTGGCTACGTGCACGTCAAGGGGGACAAAACGCTTGTATATCCCATCAATTACGGCTATATACCCGGCGTGACGGGCGGTGACGGTGAGGATCTGGACGTCTATTTTCTTGGTGAAGACAAGCCGCTGGAGCAGTTTTCGGGCAAGGTGATCGCCATTGTACACCGCGCGGACGACGTGGAGGATAAGCTGGTTGCATGTCCGATTGATATGGATTTCACACCCGAGCAGATCTGCCGGCAGATTTTGTTTCAGGAGCAATATTACGACACAACGATAGAACCCTACAAAGGGAAATTAATGCACATAAGTGCAGGGAGACAATCATGATTATAGAATTATTGGTCCTGGCGGTCGCGCTTTCCATGGATGCATTTGCTGTTGCCATTTGCAAGGGCTTGTCCATGAAAAAGGTCACGCTCAAAAGGGCTTGCGTAGTGGGCGCGTGGTTTGGCGGCTTTCAGGCGCTGATGCCGGCACTCGGCTTTTTGCTGGCAGGCATTCTCAATAAATTCTTCGGCGCATATCTGGAAACATTTACGGGCTGGATCGCATTTATCCTGCTGTCTCTGATCGGCGCGGGCATGATCAAGGAGGCGCTGTCCAAAAAAGAGGACGAGGGCTGTCCCGACGAATCCATCTCGGTCAAGGCAATGTTTCCCATGGCGGTGGCCACCAGCATTGACGCTATGGTGGTTGGCGTAGGCTACGGCCTGCGACCCGATATGGGTATTCCCGAGGTGCTGTTCAGCGTCACCATGATCGGCATTATCACATTTGCGCTGTCCGCGCTGGGTGTCAGGATCGGCAACGTATTTGGGGATAAGTATGAAAAGAAAGCCCAGCTTGCAGGCGGCATTGTTCTGTGCCTGCTGGGTGTCAAAAACGTGCTCGATCAGTACGGCGTGTTTGATGCAATCGGCACCTGGATCAAGGGCTTGTTTGCATAAAATAATAAAGGCGACCTGCAGGGCAGGCCGCCTTTTGCTTTGGGTTCACACATTGTTCAGGAAATTGTGCTATAATATTGCTGAAAGTATGCATGTTACGTTTGATTGCGGAAATGTAAAGCTTAAGTGATAGACTTTTTGATTGCAGTTTTTTATAATCAAGTAGCAATCGACAGATGATAGGAGGGCAATATTGTGACGTTTGCAGATAAAGTTTTAAGTTTGAGAAAAAAAGCCGGGCTTTCGCAAGAGGAATTGGCAGAAAAATTAGATGTATCGCGGCAGGCGATCTCACGTTGGGAAATGGGACTTGCAATGCCGGATGCATCGAATCTGTTACAGCTCTCAAAGCTTTTCGGAATTACTGCTGACTATTTAATTAACGATGAATATGCCAGTGACGAGGATATTCCAATTGTGAAATCTAAAGAAACATCACTCAAAAGGGAAATTAAAAAAGTGCCGGAAATGATAAAATCCACTTTGATTGGTACGGCTATCTCGGTTCTGTTGGCGTTATTATTCTTTCCTTTTATTGTGGAATTGCCGATCGTGATCATTCCTATTGTCGCACTGCCGTTCCCAACGTTTTATTTTTCGGTATTCTGTAAGGAACTAAAATCACTCAAGCTGATCCTGAGCACAAGTGCTGTCCTTCTGTTAGTGGTCAATGTGATTACGATTGCGGGTTTTTGGATTTCATATAATATTCATCACGGTGAAGCTTATGTGCATCTGATTTTGTGGGACAATATTATCTGTTTTTTGAACGCTGCTGCGTTACTCTCGTTTGGAAGTTATGTTGCGTTCACCGCCATGCCGAAAAGATGGTGGGCTAATTTGCTGATTTATATATCAGCATCAGCGTTTTCGGTGGGTATAGCTTGCATCCTGTACAGTATTATGTCAGACAATTTCTTGTCGTATATCATGACCTTGATCGTCAGCGCTTTGATTTGTATCGTCGGATGTATGGCGTATGTTTTACAAACGAAAACAAAGGGGGAGAGTTATGAAAAAGTGTAATGTGTGTCGCTCGATCGAAAATATGGTTTTCTTTGATTTGCTGTATGGTTGGATTATTTGAGGTGATTATCTCGAAAAAGTGAAACCAAATCGTAAAAAAGTGACTATATAAGTAAAGGAATGTAACCTTTACCATATAAAATCCGTCTTTATTATCAGAGGGAATAGCAAGGAGGTCAACATAGTGAAGAAAATAATATCCTTAACACTCATTTTAACAATGTGTCTGGCTTTTTCATCCTGCACAGTCAATCCGGCGAATTATTCCTTGGCACATGCGGCCAAAGCGATGGAGGTCAAATACTACGATGCCGAGCAAGAATGCTATGAAGAATTCATTGACAAATTGGATTCCTTTGCCGCAAAGCTGACCTACGAGGTCTATGCGGACAGTAATAAACAATCCAATATTTGCATCTCGCCCGTATCGGTCTATATGGCACTCGCTCTTGTAACCGAGTGCGCAAACGGTGAAACAAGAGATGAAATACTGAACGCCGTGGGTGTTACCTACGACGAGGTAAAGAATTTCACCAAGGTTCTGTATGCCTTCTCCAACCGCGAGTATTACTACACCAATATGCTCAGCAACAAGAAGATCCTCGCATTTGAGGAGCTTGCAAATTCTATTTGGGTAGATAAGAATACTACGCTCAAGGAAGATGGTATAAACAATCTTGCAAGCAACTTTAACTGTGACGTGTTCAGCGTGAACTTTAAGACGAGTGAGGGCGAGAGGGCGATCAACGCCTATATCAAGGATAAAACACACGGCGTTATTGACGGTGACATAGAGCTGTCACCCGAGACCTTGATCACGTTGATCAACACCTTCTATCTCAAAGAGGTTTGGAACGAGGATGGCGACGAGCTTAAGTTTACGGATAGGACTTATGATTTCAAAAACACAGACGGAAGCATGACGAATACCAAGCTGCTTCAAGGCTATTATTTCAACGGTAATATCTACGAAGGAAAGGGCTATACCTCCTTTTATACGAGCACCGAGCACGGATTTGATATTAAGTTTATCGTTCCAACCGACGGACATACTCTTGAAGAGGTATTTACCTCGGATAACATTTACAATATCAACAATCTCGGTGATTACGGATATATTGACGAGGAAAACAAGCTTCTGCATCACACACGAGTCTTTTTTCCGGAATATAAGGCATCCTTTGACGGTGATCTTGCTGAGATACTAAAAAACGATTTTGGTATCGACAATCTATTCGACTTTGAGCAGTGCGATTTTTCAAACGTAACCGATGAGCAGCTTGCTTGCGACGGCGTTATCCATAAGTGCAGCATTGACGTAAATGACAAGGGCATCGAGGGCGCGGCAGTGACCGTCATGCCGATGGCAGGGGCAGCAGGTCCTCTTGAGGGCTACGAGGATGTATATCACGACTATATCGTTGACAGAGCTTTCGGGTTTGTCATTACCGATAGCTACGGCGCAGTAATTTTCTCCGGTGTTGTCAATAGCGTGAATTGATTCGCCATGGCCGGAACAATCAATACAATAAAGGACAGAGAGCCAAAACTCTCTGTCCTTTGTTTTTTATTACTGAGTCACACGGAAGGTTCTCGCCTCACCGTTTGTCATTTCAAACGAGAATGCATAGGAGTAAGTGCCGTCATCCTCGCGGAAGGCCAGATAGCCGTCGTAGCTGTGGTGCTGGAAGGTGTAATCCACCCAAGCGCCGTTTTCGTACACCTGAATGGTGGGCTTGGTGTAGGTGTCAAAGCCGTAAACGCGCACCGCGTAAACCGCAGAGCCGCCACCGCTGACCGTGAATTCGGCCACGTTACCGTCAGCCATCACGGTGGGCAGGTAAGTGTCCTCGATCACCGTGCCAACCTTGGCCTCGGTCTTGATGGCAGAAAGAACGGAATCCTCTCTGACGCCGCGTACGTTGGAGTCATCGGTACTCTCGGGCTGACCCCAAGGCAAGAGGATCATGTCAATGCGCACGGTATCGCCTGCGCGCAACGTAACGTCGCCAAGGTCTGCGGTCAGCGTTGCGAGGTTGACCGAGCCGTCAAAGCTCTCGCGCAGCACCAGATTGCCTTCATAGGACTTGCCGCCGATGACCATGGCATAATCCTTGATCAAAACAGCCATGTTGACCGAATCGGTCCCCTTATGAGAGGCATCCGAGTCAATGAAATAATCGAAATACGCGCCGTTTTTACCGAGCTTGTAGTAATCCACGTGCTCGTCCAGCTTGAGATCAACGGTCTTGGGATTGTTATTTTCATCCAGATAGCCCATCTTTTTGTAGACAATCATGCGTCCGTCCATCGAGAAGAACGAGAAATTGTTGACAAAATCGTTGATCTTCAGATCCTCAAGAACGGTCAGCTCAAGCGTGTAGTAGGTTCTGGTTTCGTCGGACTGGGCCATCTCGACCTGTCTGTAATCCACCTGAATTTTTCCGTCGTCCGAGAGGTATGACATGTCAATGTCCACGTAAACGGGACCCGACGAGGAAATATCTGCAGTCTGGGATTCCGAGCCGTAGAAATTGCCGTCCGCATCGGTGTATTGCAGCCAGTAAAGTCTGCCGGCGCTGGTGTGCTGCGGCTGGTTCGGCCACAGGGGTGAGGACATGGCGCGGAAGTCGGGGAGCGTCCAGTAATCCTTGCCGTAAACGTAATAGGGCGCGATGCAGTTGGTCTCGGTTGTACCGCAGGAAAGGTGATAGTAGGGAGCGATAAACTGAATGGAGGACAGCTGCTTGAGCGGGAACTGACCCCAATTCTGATACAGATTGATGGACTTGAAGCGTCTTGTCTGGTTCTTGCCCACGGTCACGGGGAAGATGGAATAGCCGTAGTGCATATCCTCGGGATCAAACAGCGTTTCTTCATATTCACCCTTGAAGTTCTTGCAGACCTCCACGTTGATGGGGAGCAGGCGGTCTGCCTCATCCAGCACAACGCCGCATTCCAGACAGCCGGTGTTATTGGTATGCGCGAAAACGTAGATCTCGCGGTCGTAGCCGTCACCCTTGATCTCGGTGTCTACAATGTAATGCTTCTGCGGCTCCTTGTAATAGGGCTTGTTGAAATCGGTGCCGTCCAGCGTGTAGGTATAGCAGCCCACAAGGGGATTGTAGCCGACGTATTTCGCGTTGTCACTTGCGGTCACGATCTTGATATCGGTCAGCGGATTGCGCTCAATGTAAGCCTGACGCTCCAGCTCGTCAAACGAATGACTCTCATCTGTGTAAATTCGGTGGCCGATGGAATAGCTGTCAAGGGATTTCAGGCTTGCTGACTTGGGCGTGTAGGTCTGTGTGATCACGTAGTATTCGCCCTCTGCTGTCACGGTGACCTTGCCTGCATATTCAGCCTTGGCAGGGAAGATGTAACCGAACACTCCCGCGTCCTTGATATCAAATCCTACGTATTCAACAGAGCCCGCGTCAATGCCGTCAATGGTCGAATGCTTACCGTTCTTGTCGGCGATCACAAGCGATGCAACGCGGCTTTTCTCAATGCGCGTCACGGTGCCGAATGCCTGCAGGTCTTCTGTGTCGCCGTTGGCAACGATGCGGATCTGCTGGTGCAGCTTGTCACCGTAGACGTGGTAGTTTCTGTCCAATCTAAGCGTCGTAGCCGCCGTGGTGTTGATTCTGATCGCATTCATTTCCTTGATCTCGATCTTCTCACCCACCTTGCTGCCGCAGTCTACGCGAATGCCTTCCACCCTGCCGGTATAATCGGGAATGGTGGTCAGCGGAACGATCACGGTGCAATATTCCTCGCCCGGCTTGACCGAGAAGGAGGTCAGCTGATCGGAATTAAAGCCACCACTTGATTCTGTATACAGATACAGCTGCACGGTGGAGGCATGTTCGGTGCGCATCGTGATCTGAATGGCGTTGTAATCCTCTGCATTATACTTGACACCCCAATGGAAATAGGGATCGTTTGTGTTTTCTACGATCGCGGTCAGCACGCCGTCCACCATTCCTGCCGATTCGATGTCGTGCATGGAGGGCTTACGCGCCTTGGCAAGCATATTGTAGCTACCGGCACTCTCATCAAATTCGTAAGAAGCGGGCAAAAATCCTTGGTCAAGGAAGTGAATGTCGTAATAGTAGTGGCCAAAGCGATAGATGTTACCGCGCGCACTGATACCGGACTGTGATGCGTACAGCGTATCACCGCCCGTGACCACAAATGCGTCCATGCTGTTGGTCAGATATGCAACGCCTTGGGTGTTGTAAAGTCCCGCAACCTGCTTGTTCTCACTTTGGTCAAGATTGTAAACAAGGCGCACGTCGCCGTTGGTGATCTCCGCGACGTTGCGGCGTTGATCCAGATAGCGGAAATTGATCAGGTTGGAAACCTCGTCGGCATAGGTGATGGCGTCGCCCCATGCGGTCTTGTCCTGCTTGACCTGCTCGGTGGTGACGTTGCCGGCCTGATCCATGGTCAGATCGGTGGGGACGGACAAAGTGTTCATTTTTGTTACCTCGTCTGCATAAATATCAACTTCAAAGCAGGATGCGAAAAATGCGGCAACCATATCGGACAAAAGTTGCGATTGACCGCCAATGCAAAGCTTGCCGTTCTGAACCGCAACGGTGTGCTCGCCGTACTGGGTTCCGCGCGCGTTGCCGATGATGATCTCCTTGTCCGAGACCGCGTAATCGACCTCGTCGTCGGTCACGATCTGCAGGGTCGCGCCGGTCAGCTTCTCGATCGCATCGCGCAAAAGCACAGCCGCCTTGAACGCGGGATCGGATGCGGTCAGATTGGCGGGACGGACGATGACGTAGTCCGATGCGCCGTCCAGTACAAGATCAAGCGCGGTGGGAATCTCCGGCACCTGCTCTTGCTCTGTGGTGGGCTCTTCCGGTCCGGGCGTAGGCTTGCACGCCGCCAGACAGGGAAGCAGTAAAAGTGCTGTCAAGAGAATGAACAGAAATCTTTTCATATCTAACACCTCCGGTATTGTTAATTCCATTATAATGGAAAACGGCTGCTTTGTCAATAGAAAAAGGCCATCGCTTGCGCGATGGCCATGTTTTCTGTATGTAGCAAATTATCTCTTGGAGAGAACCTCTGCCTCGTACTCTTCGATTTCCTTGAACCAGCAAGAGCAACCGCAAACGTTGTTTCTCTCGCAGAATTCCATCCAGATGTCGCCGAAGGGAAGGGTCTTGACTTCCTCGCGGAGCATCATCAGCTTGGTGGTGTTGCCTGCATCCTGCAGAGCCTTCATCTCAGCATTGGGAGAGAGCAGAGCATACAAGAGAGCCTTCTGAACGCTTCTCATACCGATAACCAGAGCAGCTACACGGTTGATAGAAGCATCGAAGTAGTCGGTAGCCAGGAATACTCTGTCAAGAGCATCGCAGCGAACAACCTCCATCATCATCTCTCTGGTGTCGTCGTCGAAGTTAACAACGTGGTCAGAGTCCCAACGAATGGGTCTGGTGATGTGCATAGCCAGCTTCTCGGAGAAGCACAGCATTGCGGGCAGCTTGTCGTAAACGACCTCGGTGGGATGATAGTGGCCGTTGTCGAACAGCGGAACGATACCGCGGGACAGCGCATAGGACAGAGCGAACTCGCCCGAGCCTACGGTGTAGGACTCAACGCCGATACCGAACACCTTGGACTCAACGCAGGGGTAAACCTTGGTTTTGTCATAGCCACAAGCCAGGATCTCGTCCAGGGACTGAGCATATCTCATACGGGGGCCCATACGGTCAGCGGGAATATCCTTGAAGCCGTCGCCGGTCCAGAAGTTGATAACGCAGGGATAGCCGGTTTCGTTTGCGAAGTATTCAGCGATCTTCATGCAGCAGATACCGTGTCTTACCCAGAACTTTCTGATCTCTTCGTCGGGAGAAGAGAGGGTCAGACCGTTGGCCTTGGGGTGAGAGAAGTAAGTGGGGTTGAAGTCCAGACCCATGCCGTGCTTCTTAGCGAAGTCAACCCACTTCTGGAAGTGCTTGGGCTCAAGAGCGTCTCTGTCGGCAAATTCGCCGTCCTCGAAGATAGCGTAGTTAGCGTGAACGTTGAGCTTGTGGGTGCCGGGGATCAGAGAAAGAGCCTTCTCAAGGTCGGCAAACAGCTGGTCGGGGCCGGTTGCTCTGCCGGGGTAGTTACCGGTAGTCTGAATACCGCCGGTCAGAGGGCCGTTGTTCTCAAAGCCGAGAACGTCGTCTGCCTGCCAGCAGTGCATGGAAATGCGAATGTCGGAAAGCTTGGAGATCGCAGCCTCGGTGTCAACACCGTACTTGGCGTAGATCTGCTTTGCGGATTCATAGCGTTGATTCATTTTGTAGTTCCTCCTGATTGATATATGTGCAAATTTTAGAGAACATATATAGTCAAGATACATTATACAGTATCCTGCCAACTTTTTCAAGATGTTTTAAAAAAAAAGTTGCGTGAAATGCGATGCTCGTACGATATTTTTTGACAAACAGTTGCGCGAGTGCGACAAAAGAGTGCCATCCAAACGGATGACGTTTGTGGGTTAACTCACTAGTGTAAGGTGATAAGAAATGTTAAGCAAAGATGAGCCCCTCATTTTTTACGCTAGACCAAATCTAAGGTACCATAGATCCAATATGCCACTACCGTTTTCGAATTCTTCAAGTTTATTTTCATGTTTTCCTTGTTTGATCATAGACACGGTATAATAAAAATCTGGGTATACATAACGGATGAGATCGTGAGGTGGAATATCGATACAATTAGGGTTTCTGTCACCATCGTAGTACGGATTGTACGTAGTATATGGGGAGGGAAGAGGCATCGGCGGAATATTATGGGCTGTTTCTTTGGGGATTATGGACGGAAAATGATATAGCTCTTTTCGTTTTTTACTTAATGCATAACATTGAATGGGTATAAACGATTTGTCTAAGCGGTAATTTTGAAGTCTGTTGGTAATTATATCAATTAGCAATTCCTCTATTACAAGAATCCAAGCATATGGAGTCCAGTAATAAATTTCTACGCCATTCTCATCGTAGCCCCGACAGTTAATCAATCCATATTTTTCAATGAAAATCTCTGGACAACGTTCTGCAAATATACTAAATGTTTCATCTAGTAATAAATGCTCAATGGCGATTTCAAAAGTCTTTTTGTAGCAATAAAAATTCCTTTTCAGTGATTGAACAGCATCTGCCATAGCTTCATCATTTGTTAATCCTAAGGCAGCAGAGTCCGGCCGGAGAATGTTAGATGCATCTTCGAAATCGTATATTTCTAACTGAACGGTTACCGGTCTGCGACCCTTTGTGTGAAATCTGCGATATATAGCAATTAGATTCTGCCGAGTTTCTTCAGACAAAATAAGCTTTTGCTTTTCACGAACAATTGTTAGAATTTGACGTCTGTTGCTTAGCAAGAATAATTTCAATTTTTCAATTGCCAATCCTTTATTAATCCAATGCACACCGTTATAATGATACAAATCCTCTAATTGCGTTGGAATGTTGTTGGGGAATTTGTCCGTATCAATAAAAATCGGGATAATATTTTTGTGCTCAAGAAGTGCAATTTGGACTTCATTTGTAATCCAGTCATCGGGTTCAATGCAACGATCGAATGTGGATGCTGTGACAAGTAAAATAAAATCCGTACACGATTTAATTTCTTCGACTAATGCATAATCAAAACGACCACTTTTTAATGACTCTGTGTCAAGGAATATTTGGTATTCGCTACTCAAAGAATGAAAAATTTCTTGGGCGACATGGGAAGAATTATCCCGACGATAACTAATGAATATTGACATATGTACTATCTCCCTAGTTTTAATACCTAAAGGTTTTAATCCTTTATTTAGATTATAAAGTTTTACTATCTTTGCCACCAAAAGTGCAAACGCCGTATTGGTGGACATAAAAAGGCCGTCACTAATGGAAACACTTATGACGCATCGTCCTCCCAGACGACAACGGGTTTGTTTTTGTAATGCTTTCTGAAGATCTTGCGGCGGAACAGAAATACCGTGTAAATCACCCACAGCGCAAAGAAGATGCAGAAAGCGATGATGGCGTTGGTCAGGGATTGGCCCGCAAAGCTGAGAAAGAGCAAAAGCGGTGCGATCATGACCATAGCGGGGAAGTTGGAAAGAATGTAAAGGCTGGAGGTCGGGGTGCGCAGACCGGGGTCGATCTCCTTTGTCAGGATCATACCGTTGGAGGCAGTACCGGTCAGAGTACCGAAGCTCATCAGGAAGAACTCGTGCTCAAAGCCCTTGAAGCATTCCTTTGCAACCAGGCGGATATAAACGTAAGTAATAACGGTGCCAACCAGACTGAGAATTACGATGGGGAGAATGTATCTTTGGATATCGTTGATCTCAATTGCCGCAACGCCTGCAACGATCATCAGGTCAAAGGAGAAGCCGGAGATACGGTCCATCTGATAATTGTTGATGTATTCGCGGCTCATTTGCTTGCGCTTACGAAGCTGCTTGACGATGAATCTGATCAGCATGGCTGCAAGGGATGCCCACAGGAAGTTGAAGCCCCATGCAATGCTGTTGGTAAAGGCAGACAGCTTGCCAAGCAGTACCATAAAGCCGAAGGAGAGTGCGTATGCAAGCGCTACAAAGCCTACCTGAAGAGTGAATTTGTCAACCGACTCGTTGTCGGGGATTTCCTTACCGCCGGGGTTGGTCTGGTCTACCACCTCGCCGGAGGGGTTTGGCTTGCGGACGCGGAGATTTCCGCGTCTTTTATGAATGTTGATATACAGAACGCCGAACACAGATGCTACGACAAAGCCGATGGATGCAAGCGAGAGGCCAAAGCTGCCGTTGCCTGCAAATTGCGTGGCGGGAATGTTTGTGAAGTTGATGTCCCAGCTCAGAGCATTTCCGGGGCCTTGTCCGTACGCCAAAGGAAGGATCAGACCGCAGATGTAGGAAATAACGTGTTCACCGTGCATGGTGATCAGAAACAGTACGATGGTAATGCCCAGACCGACACAGGCCTGCAGCATATAAGAGCCGCCCTGCAGTGCGCCGAACTCAACGATCTGCGCTTTATTGGTCTTATGGGTGCTTTTTTCGGTCTTAAGCGACATGGAAGCAAAGCCTATGGCTAAGCAATGGTACGTGATGACCTGCATAAGGCGGTTATCCACCAGCGTATAGTTGAAGCATTGCTTGCAGATAATGTTTACCAGCAAAAGCAGACCGCCGCCAAGCAATGCGGAAGGAATCAGGCAGTTGCGGAACAAGGGGATCTTGCGTCGAAGAATATTGCCAAGCAACAGAAACAGCAGCAGTAGCCCGAGCTGAACGATAAAGCCCCAAACAGCATCATAATTGGCAAGTGTAAAATCCCAACTTGATACGTTATCCATAATAATACCTCTCTATTTCAGTAAAAATTGAGTCCGAACCTTTAAAGTGTATCGATCTGTGCCATCCAAAGCGCAAACGCAGCATCGCTGGGCATGCACAGACCGCCTCTGGGAGAGACCGTCACGTCACAGACGGCAGGACCGTCGGGCATGCAGGAGCGTTTGAATTGCTGGGTGAAAAATCTGCGCGAGAATACCTTGAGCCATTTTTTGATTTCTGCGTCATCATAGCAGCCGTCAAAGGCGTGTCGCGCAAGGCGATAGATCTTTTCGGGGCCAAAGCCGTAGCGCAGGGTGTAGTAGATAAAGAAATCGTGCAGCTCGTAGGGCCCGACAAGATCCTCGGTCTTCTGAGCGATGGTGCCGTTGTCGTTGGCGGGGAGCAGCTCGGGGCTGACGGGTGTGCTGAGTACGTCGTCAAGTGCATCCGCCAGAGCAATCTTGTCTTGCGCTCTGAACTTTTGAGAAGCATGTCCGACAAGTCTGCGCACAAGCGTTTTGGGTACGCCGCAGTTGACGCTGTAGTTGGACATGTGGTCGCCGTTATAGGTCGCCCAGCCCAGCACAGATTCGGAAAGGTCACCCGTGCCCACAACAAGACCGTTACAGCTGTTGGCTACGTCCATGAGCACCTGTGTGCGCTCTCTGGCCTGGCTGTTTTCGTATACGACGTTATGGTTGGAGGGATCGTGTCCGATATCCTTGAAGTGCAGAGCAACAGAGTCACCGATCGGAATCTCCTTGAGCGTCACGCCAAGCTGCTCACACAGAACGATTGCATTGTTCTTGGTTCTGCCGGTCGTACCAAATCCCGGCATCGTGATCGCAAGAACAGAGCTTTCCGGCATTCCCAGTGATCTGACGGCGTCCACAGCCACCAGCAGAGCAAGTGTGGAATCAAGACCGCCCGAAATACCGATCACAAGTGTGTCTGCGTGTGCGGCAACGATTCTTTGGCGAAGCCCCTCGGCCTGAATTTTCAGCATAGTGTCGTACTGCTTGAGCATGAGCGGTCTGCTGTGCATAAAAGGGGCAGTACTGAACCGACGTGTCAAAACGGTATCTGTGGGAAAGAGTGCAAAATCAATCTCGGCAAATTCGAGATTGCCGGTCACGTTTGTAAAAGCAGTATCCTTGAGGCGCTCGCCGATCAGGAGCTGTACGTCAACCTCCGTTGCAATATAATCGCAGGAATAATCGAAGGGGCATCGCTGTGCAATCAAGTCGCCGTCCTGGGCAATCAGCGCATGCGCGCCGTATGCCGCATCGGTCGTGGATTCGCCTCTGCCCGCGTTGCAGTACAGGTATGCGCAATGGTTTATATCGGACAAATATTGCACTTCGAGCTCCTTCTTTTTGGACGTTCCCACTCTCTCGGGAGTGGCGTCGGTGCAGCAGATCAGTGTCGCGCCTGCGGCGCAAAGTCCGTCAACGTCGCCTTTACCCACGCATACGCCGATCTTGAGCTCGGGGAGCGTAGAGCAGGAGAAGATTGTATTGTTGCCGAAATTGCAGACCTGCATGCCGTCACCGAATGCATCGTATGCATAGGACGCGTCACGCAGAGCCGCAAAGTATCTGCCATCCGGCTTTTGCGCGGGAACAATTCCCAGCAGCATGCCGCCCGAGCAAACTGCGGCACAGTTATAAAGCTTTCCGTTCATGGTCATGGGCAAGCCAACGATGCTGACCATATCCAGATCTGAGGTCAGCTCAAGATAGGTCGCCAGCGCATCGCGCGCGCCGTGAACCAACGCACTCTGGAAAAAGAGGTCGCCGCACGTAGCCCCTGTCAGACAAAGCTCGGGGAACACCAGCACGCGCACGCCGTCCTGCAGGAAGGCGTGACGGGCAACGTCTGCCAGCACCTGTACGTTATGATTGCAATCGGCAAGTCCGATTGCGGGGGATGCCGCCGCAACCTTAACAAATCCGTGTTTCATAGAAGCCTCCGAAATTGACATTCTTAAGTAGAGTATAACACAAATTGGCGGTAAATGCAAGAAAAATCGTAAAAAAACCGTCTTCGTATCCTAATACGGTCGGCGCGCGGATAATTTGCGCCCGCGCGCGCAAAAATCTCGGGATTTTCATTGACTTTTGACTACACATTTGATATAATGAAACCAAATATTACTATCCGGAAGAAGGCGAATTTATGAAAGACATCTCAAGAAACCTTACCATGCTGTGCGATTTCTATGAATTGACCATGAGTAACGGCTATTTCTCCTGCGGCTACAAGGACAAGATCACCTATTTTGACGTGTTTTACCGCACCAACCCCGACGGCGGCGGATACGCCGTTGTGGCAGGACTTGGGCAGGTGGTCGAGTACATCAACGGTCTGCATTTCGAGGCCGAGGATATCGAGTATCTGCGCGGCAAGAACATGTTCAGCGAGGAGTTTTTACAGTATCTGGCTGACTTCAAGTTCACCGGCGACATCTGGGCGATCCCCGAGGGAACGGTGGTATTTCCCGGCGAGCCGCTGATGACCGTGCGCGCCAAGGCCATCGAGGCGCAGTTTATCGAAACCTATATCCTCATGATGATCAACCACCAGTCGCTCATCGCCACCAAGGCGGCAAGAATGGTGCGCGCCGCCAAGGGCAGACCCATCAGCGAATTTGGCTCCAGACGTGCGCAGGGAAGTGACGCGGCTATTTTGGGGGCACGCGCCGCTTATATCGCAGGCTGCACCAACACCGCCTGCACCATTTCGGATGTCGTATACGGCGTTCCCGCATCGGGCACCATGGCGCATTCCTGGGTGCAGATGTTCGACGATGAATACACCGCGTTCAAGACCTACTGCAGCATCTATCCGAACAGCGCCACGCTGCTCATCGATACCTACAACGTGCTGGAATCCGGTGTGCCTAACGCTATCCGCGCATTCAACGAGGTGCTAAAGCCCCTTGGCATTACCAAGTGCGGCGTCAGACTGGACTCTGGCGATATCACCTATCTTTCCAAAAAGGTTAGGGAAATGCTGGATGCCGCAGGTTGGACCGAGTGTAGGATCGTGGTTTCCAACTCGCTTGACGAGTACATCATCCGCGAGCTGATCCGTCAGGGTGCATGCGTGGATGCATTCGGTGTTGGCGAGCGACTGATCACCTCGCTCTCCGCGCCGGTATTCGGCGGCGTTTATAAGCTGGTTGCCGTGGAGGACGACGACGGTACCATTATTCCCAAGATCAAGATCAGCGAAAACGTCGGAAAGATCACCACCCCCCACTTCAAAAAGATCTCCCGCCTGCGCGGCCGCGAGAGCGGCAAGGCCGAGGCGGATGTGATCTGCTTGCACGACGAGGTGATCGACGATACGCAGCCCTATGAGATCTTTGATCCCGAGCACACCTGGAAGAGAAAGCTCATGCAGGACTACACGGCTACCGAGCTGATGGTTCCGATATTTGAGCAGGGTAAGCAGGTTTACGAGCTCCCCGACATCGAGCAGATCCGTGCCCACTGTGCCGAGGAGATCGCGGGCATCTGGGAAGAGGTGCGCCGCTTTACCAATCCGCACAAGTATTACGTTGACCTGTCCCAGAAGCTCTGGGACATCAAACACGAGATGCTCAGAAGAAAGCGTTAATGAAAGGGGTTTTTATGAAAAACAAAAATTGGCTCTTGATATTGCTTGCGGCACTGATCGTGGGCGCGGTGCTGTTTGCAGCCTGCACACCCGATCCGTCCGGTAATCCCGTGGATTCCACCGATCCCTCGGGTGAGCAGACCACGGCTGACCCTGCCGATACCACCGATGAGACGACCGACGAGTCCACCGACGAGACCACGACCGAGGAGCAGACCACGCTCAATGAGTTTAACGATCCCGTGGATCCCACTCACGTCACCTTTACCGGTCAGGAATCCTTCAACTGGAAAAAGATGCTGACCAATGCAAATCAGTGCGACTATGAGATCGTCAAGGACCGGGAGTGCGGCTACGTGCTCAAGCTGACCACCAAGGACGGCGCAAACGACCCCTTCATCATGCTCAACTATAAGGACTACGTCAGAAAATTCGGTATGAGTGCCGCCAAGGCCGATGAGTACAAGTATATTGTGCTCAAGATCAAGGCGGAAAACGTCAGCAGCGACGGCTTTGAGCTGTTCTATGCCGCAGGCCAGATCACAGGTCCTATCGGCGGCTACAGCAAGGTTGCCACGTTTGATCAGAGCAATGCCGGCTGGCAGTACGTTATCTACGATCTTTCCGCAGCGGCAGGCTGGGAGGGCAAGATCAATATGTTCCGCTTCGACTTTTTGACAGCACCCTCGGGCGGCGGAGAGACGGTATATCTTGCGTCTATTGATATGTATAAGACCGCCGCGGAGGCTTATGAAAAATTTGATATTGACATGACCCGCCCGGGTCAGAACTCGGATCTCAAGGAGCCCACCGTGGAGGGCGTCAACTATGATAAGCTGACCGCTACCGACGAGGATGCATCGGTCCTGCTCTGGTTTGACCACATGACGGAAAAGACCTACAGAGACGATATCACCCCCTCGGGTCTTGACACCTACGTCATCCACATGGCAGGCAACAGCATTGAAAACTGCCAGATCTTTGTCGCTCCTACCGAGGCTGCAAGAAATATCCGCATTGAGGTCACCGATCTGACCGACGGACAGGGCAACGTGCTGACCGCAAAGCTCTTGCGCGAGCATTACGTCAAGATCGGTAGCGATTGGGTGCCCGATGCATTGCCGCCCGTGGACGGCAGTGTCAGCGTGGCTAAGAACAATTCGCAGGGCTTTGTGCTCAAGGTCTGGGCAGAGCAGGATCAGCCCGCGGGTCTGTATAGCGCAACCGTCAATATCTACGACGCAGATAACGGAGCCTGCATCAGGACCGCAAACGTTTACGTCAAGGTCTACGACTTCTCGCTGTCCGAGCAGACCGCGCTCAAGACCGCGGTGCAAATGTCGCCTTGGGTCATTTCCAACTCTTATGCAAATAAGGGTATGAACGACGTTTCCGCAGAGGAGATCTACAAGATCTACTATGATTTCATGCTGGAAAACCGCATTTCCTGCTATAATCTGCCGTATTCTCTGTGGGATAGCCGCGTAATCGAGTATCTGGATAACCCCAGAGTCACCTCCTTCAGCATTAAGGAAAGCAACGGTGGCGACGAGGCGGGTGCTTATGCGATGCTCTCGCAAAAGAAGGAGTGGCTGGATAAGGGCTATTTCTACTACGTAGACGAGCCCACCAACGCCGATTTGCTGTACGCCCTGAGATCTAACGGTGACCGTCTGGCAAGCACCTATCCGGGCTACAGACAGATCGCCCCCTTCTTTACCAACATCAATATCGACGGCATGGATCAGATCTCCTTCATGCAGCCCTATACGCAGATCTGGTGCACCAAGGTATTTGCGTTCACTCCCAGAGAAAAGAGCATCATCAGCGGCGCGCAGTATCTGACCACGCAGCTGCAGGATCAGCAATACGGCACCTTCGAGGAAAGAATGAAGGCCGAGGTTGCGGGCGGCGACGAGCTGTGGCTGTATTTCTGCTGGGAGCCCAATCAGCCTTATGCGAACTGGCTGGCTACCGGTGACGGCACCGAGCCTATCGTCACCATCTGGCAGTGCAGGATGACCGATGCAACAGGCGTGCTGTACTGGGGCTCGACCTACTGGTCCGCCGACCCATACAACGATCTGGCTTCTACCGTTATCACCAGTGTTTACGGAGACGGCGTGCTGATTTACAGCGGTGCCGAGGTTGGCATCTACGAGGCAGTTTCTTCGTTCAGATTGGAGAATATCCGTCTGGGTATTCAGGACTATCAGATGCTGGCAATGCTGGAGGCAGAGGCAGGCGCGGATGCCGCCGATGAGATGGTCGCTATGGTTACAACCGACGTCATTACCTATACCAACGACGATGATTATCTCCACGCCGTACGCGTGCTGCTTGCACAGAAGGTGGAAGAGAACGTCAAAAACTGAATTTTTCATCACAAGACCCCGTCTTCAAGGCGGGGTCTTATTGTGTGTATATAAATTATTATTAATATTTTTAAAATTATTATATAAGGCGTTGAAATTCTTGAAAACTTGTGATATAATGTTTAATGGTATTTTGTTGCAAAGGCGGTGTTTTCAATGATCAACTGGCAAGAGCTGCTTCATGTGCTCACGGTTTTCGCGGAGGATTACATATTGGTTCCCATCAAGAACATGAATCTGCTGACCGACCTGATCGATATTTTCCTGCTCACGGGGCTTTTATATTATTTATACAGCTTTGTCAGAAGAAGAAGAGCCGGAAAGCTTCTTGTCGGCGTTGCCGCAGTTTTCGGGCTTTATATGGTTTGCAGTCTCTTTGATATGAAGGCGATCGGTCTGCTTATGGATAACTTCCTGACCGTCGGCCTGATCGCGGTTGTGATTATTTTCCAGCCCGAGCTCAGAGACGCGCTGGAACGCGTTGGCAATACGTCCCTGAAGATCGGTCGGTTTGCAGGGGAAAGGCTTGGTACCGATGCAGAGATCGAGCATCTTGCCTCCGAGATTTCTTCGGCGGCGTGTTCGCTGTCCTCTGAAGGGTACGGAGCTCTTATCGTGTTGCAGAGAACCACAAAGCTGCAGGATTATATGGATAAGGGTGAGGTGTTGGATGCTAAGGTTTCGGCAAAGCTGCTGCGCAACATTTTTGTAAACCGCTCGCCCTTGCACGACGGTGCCGTGATCATTGACGGCGACCGCATCGGCGCGGCTGCCTGCAAGCTGCCGCTCTCGGATAACGAGGACGCGGTCAGGGATCTGGGTACACGTCATCGCGCGGCTGTTGGTATCAGCGAGGTCAGCGATGCCATGGTCGTTGTTGTTTCCGAGGAAAACGGCGTGATCTCGGTAGCATACGGCGGCGCACTTTACCGCAATTACGACAACAAGAATCTGCAGGATGCACTGCGCAAATTCATGAATTACAGAAAGAAGAGACCCACGCAGAGTGATGCACGTAAGGCAAGCCGTCACTATGCCGAAGATTCGACCGATGACGGGGAGGAGGACTGATCATGGCAGATAAGATCAAGCGTGTGAAAAACACAAACGGCAAAAAGAGAATCAGCGTCGGAGCTTTGATCGCCTGCTTTATCGTAGCCTGCAGCATCTGGCTTTATGCACAGGCTACCGACGATGAGATCAAGGTGCAGACCTACAACCAGCTTCCCGTTACCATCGTGGGCACGGAAGAGCTGATGCAGAATACCGGCTACGAGGTTTACTATACCAGCACCCAGACTGCCAATATTTCGCTGAGCGGCACCATCCGCGAGCTTGCAAAATACGGAGCTGAGGACATTTATCTGCGTGTGGACGTCAGCGATATCAATACCAATTCCACAGATAATTTTATGATCATCCGCGCATATCTGAGCGACGGCACCGAGCTCAAAAACGTTGAGATCAACCCCAGCGGTATTACGGTGTATGCCGACAAGAGTGCTACCAAGCAAGTCAGCTTCACGGTTAAGGACGTGACCGTGGAAAGAAACCCCGATTATGAATACGGACTTTCCTGCCAGATTCAGTCCATTGAGCTGACCGGTCCCGAGCAGTATATCAATCAGATCCAATCCGCATGCTTTGAGATCGATTACCAGATGGTAAGCGAGAATAAGGAGTATAAGGGTTTTGCATTGTCCTTCTACGATAAGGACGGCAACCCCGTTTCCAATGAATTTATCAAATACGATACCTCTGAGATCGTGGTATCCCTGACTGTCACACCTAAGACTGCACAGGAATGATACACCGCGATTGGGGAACGGCTTCGGGGATGGTGATCGAATCGATCACCGTCCCCTTAGATGCCGATAAGCAGGAAATTTTTGCAAAAGCCGCGCAAAGACTCAAGCGTTTGGGACTTTCTCCAAAGGACTATCGGCTGTCCTTGTTTAAGAGAAGCGTGGATGCCCGAGAGCGGGAAAACGTCCGCTTTGTGTATTCGGTGCTTGCCACACGCGAGGACGGCATCTATCCCGTCAAGCCTGAAAGGCTGGCGCGCGAGCGCGTGCGTATGCTCGGGTCAGAATCCGTTTTGCCAAAGCTTGGTAAGCAGACCACAACCGCACCCCCCTTGGTGGTCGGCATGGGACCGGCAGGCTTGTTCGCGGCACTTATGCTTGCAAAATACGGCTATAGGCCGATCATCATCGACCGTGGCGACAGCGTGGGCGACCGCGTGCGCTCGGTGGATACGTTTTATCAGACAAAAGTGCTAGATACCGAGTCCAATATTCAGTTCGGCGCAGGTGGCGCGGGAACGTTTTCGGACGGTAAGCTCATGACGCGTATACACGATCCCAAATGCACCTTCGTGCTTCAGACGTTGGTGGACCACGGTGCGCCGGCAGATATCCTGCTTCTGGCCAAGCCGCACGTGGGAACAGATCTGCTTCGCGGCGTGGTGGACAGCATTTTAAATGAAATACAGCGCCTTGGCGGTACGGTGCAATACCGTTGCAGATTGAACGGCTTTGCAGAGAATGCAGACGGTACCGTGACGGCGCATACGCAAAAGGGTGATATTTTGTGTAGCTCGATCGTGCTTGCGATCGGTCACAGCGCAAGGGACACCTATATGATGCTGCTTGAGCGGCAGATGGAGCTTGTGGCTAAGCCCATATCCGTTGGCGTCAGAATTGAGCATCTGACAGCGGACATCGACCGTGCCATGTACGGCGATTTTGCAGGACACCCCACGCTGGGGCATGCCGAATATGCACTTTCCGACACCAGGAGCGAGCGAGGCGTTTATACGTTTTGCATGTGCCCGGGCGGAGAGGTCATGGCGGCTGCATCAGAGCAGGATACGGTGGTGGTCAACGGTATGAGCTGCCGTGCAAGAGACGGCAAAAACTCCAATGCGGCCGTGGTGGTATCATTACAGCCAAACGACTATCAAAGCGTGGACGGCAGCCTGATCAAGGGTGCGATCGCCTTGCAAAGAAGCATTGAAAAACAAGCGTTTGTCAGCGGTGGCGGCAGCTATCGCGCCCCGATCCAGACGGTTGGCGATTTCCTTGCGGGTAAGAGCGGTACCGAGCCGTCGCGCATTATGCCGACCTATATGAACGGCCATTGCAAGGTAACAGATCTGGCAGAGGTCTTCCCGGAGTGTGTCACGCGCACACTGCGGTACGGCCTTGAGGTATTTGACCGAAAGCTTGAGGGCTACGCCGCTCCCGATGCAGTATTGACGGGTGCTGAGACAAGAACCAGTGCTCCGGTCAGAATCACAAGAACCGAGCAGGGAACGGCACCGCATTTTCCCTATATCTATCCCTGCGGTGAAGGTGCAGGGTATGCAGGTGGCATTACAAGTGCCGCTGTTGACGGTGTGAAAACAGCGCTTGCCATCATGGAGCGCTTCGCGCCGTATCACGACTGATCATAATAATATCTGATTTTTGAGTGAAATCCACGGATTTCTTGATGCCGAAGTGATCAAGGGGTCGAATGACGAATTGATGAAGGAAAAGAAAATGGAAGAATTGAAGAGAGAACGCGTGTGGTCTGTTCTGTATATGCCTGCAAATGAGGAAGCAGAGCAAATGATCACACAGATCGCATGCAGCCTGAGCGTGTCGCATATCACAGCCAGACTGCTTTATAACAGAGGGTACGACACCCCCGAAAAAGCCGCGGCATTTCTCAATGCCGATATGACGTCCCTGCACGATCCGTATCTGATGATGGATATGGACAAGGCTGTTGCTCGCATCAGCCGTGCCATCGAGCAAAATGAAAAAATCGCCATTTACGGCGACTATGATGTGGACGGCGTGACCTCGGTCACCTCGCTCTACTTGTATTTGCAAAGCAAGGGCGCAGATGTGACCTACTATATCCCCAGCAGAGACAAGGAGGGCTACGGACTTTGCAATTCCGCCATCGACATGCTGGCAGCGCAGGGAATTACGCTGATCATTACGGTGGATACCGGTATTACCGCCGACAGCGAGGTGCTGTACGCCGCATCGATCGGCATTGAAATGGTCATTACCGATCACCATGAGTGCAGAAGCGAGCTTCCTCAGGCCTGCGCGGTAGTCAACCCGCACAGACCCGACTGCTCGTATCCGTTCAAGGAGCTGGCAGGCGTTGGCGTGGTGTTCAAGCTGCTCTGTGCATACGAAATACACGAATACAGACAAAAGGGATTGACCGATATTTTTGCAGTTGCGGCCATTTGTCGCGAATATGTTGACCTGACCGCTATTGGCACGATTGCCGATGTCATGCCCATTATCGATGAAAACAGATATATCGTCATGCTGGGACTTCTGGCGGTTGAGAATACGCAACGCTGCGGTCTTGACGCATTGATCGAGGCTTCGTCCTATAATCCCAATGCAAGACAGGATCAGCCTCCAAAAAGAAAAAAGGTGACGTCCGGCTTTATCGGTTACGGCATTGCGCCCCGCATCAATGCCGCGGGCAGAATCAGCAATGCCACCAAGGCTGTGGAGCTGCTGCTGGAGCAGGACCCGGGCGTTGCAAGAGAGCGCGCGGACGAGCTGTGCCGCATCAACACGCAAAGACAAATCGAAGAAAACAGAATTGCCGAGCAGGCATATAAGACCATCGAGCAGGAGCATGATTTTGCAAATGATCGCGTCATCGTGCTGGAAAACGATTCCTGGCAGCAGGGAATTATCGGTATCGTATCCTCAAGGATCACCGAAAAATTCGGTCTGCCCTCGGTGCTGATCTCGTTTGACGGCGCGACGCGCGGATATGCCAGCCTTGACGACGTGGGTAAGGGCTCCGGCAGAAGCATCAAGGGTATGAATCTGGTGGACGCGCTGACGTATTGCAGCGACCTTTTGGTTCGCTACGGCGGCCACGAGCTTGCCGCAGGTCTTTCGATTGCCAGATGCAATATTGATGAATTCCGCAAGAGAATCAACCAATATGCCAGAGAGAATCTGGACAACGACGCGCTGGATATCCGTTACGAGGCTGATTGCGAGGTGGACGTCACAGAGCTGACCATGCCGCTTGCCGTAGAGCTTGCAAGGCTGGAGCCCTTTGGCGTGGCTAACCCCACTCCCGAGCTTGTAACCCGAAACCTGACCGTGATCAAGGTCATTCCGCTGGGCGCGGGTAAGCATTGCAAGGTGATCCTTGGCAAGGATGGCTTGCAGATGCAGGCCGTATGGTTTGGCATGGCGGCATCGGCATTCCCGTTTGGCGTGTCCGATTGTGTGGACGTCATGTTCCAGCTCAGCATCAATGAATATCAGAACGTCAAGAGCCTGCAGCTGATCGTCAAGGATATGAGAATCTCGGACGATTATGCGGAAAAGTGCAGGTGGGAAAGAGTGCGCTACGGGGAGATCCTGGAGGGCGCGCAGATCTCTCCCGAGGAGGACGTTATCCCCACACGCGACGATATTGCCGAGGTTTATAAGCTGCTTCGCAGAGAGTGCAGGATCGGTCATAATACCTTCTCGCACAAGACTCTGCTGGCAACGCTCAACCTGACCTGCGCGCGCAAGATCAATTATATCAAGCTCAAATTCATTCTGAGTATTCTCTCAGAGCTGGAGCTTTGCGGGATTCGCGAGCCGGGTGACAATCTTTACATTTTTGACGTATACTGTAACGCCGCCAAGACAAACATAGAAAATTCCGAAATACTCAAAAAGCTGCGCATGCAGCAAAGACAGAACTAACCACTATCAAACGCTGCATAGGGCAGCAGAGGGACTCATTATGCAAAATTCCGTACACACCGATATCACCCGATTGCTTGATATCCTCAAAGCGACCGGTAAAAAATACGATATTGATAAGATCAGCCGTGCATTTGCCTATGCTGATGCGCTGCACGAGGGGCAATACAGAGCCAGCGGTGAGAAGTATATTTCTCATCCTGTTGCCGTTGCTGAGATTGTGGCAGGTCTGGAGCTGGATACAGACTCGATCTGTGCCGCATTGCTTCACGATACCGTGGAGGATTGCGCGGACAAGACCAATCTCAAGGAGATCGAAAAGCTGTTTGGCAAGGACGTTGCCGTGCTGGTGGACGGCCTGACCAAGATCGTGGCTCTGCAGGTCGAGGACAAGGAAGAGGCGCATATTGAGAACCTGAGAAAGATGCTGTTGGCGATGTCCAAGGACGTCCGCGTCATCTTCATCAAGCTGTGCGATCGCCTGCACAATATGCGCACGCTGGATGCAAAGCCGGATGCCAAGCGCCGTATCACTGCGCTTGAGACCATGCAGGTCTACGCACCTCTTGCACACCGCCTCGGTATGCAAAAGATCAAGCAGGAGCTTGAAAATCTTGGTGTTAAGTACCTTGACCCCATCGGCTACGAGCAGGTCAGGGCAGAGATCGAGCGCAAGTACGGCCAGAGCCTGAATTTCATTGAGGGCATCCGTCAGACAGTCGGCGCAAAGCTGGAGGAGAATCATATATCCTATACGCTGGAGGGCCGAATCAAGACTGTCTACAGTATTTATAAGAAGATGTTCACGCAGGGCAAGAACTTTGATGAGATCTATGACTTTTACGCCATGCGTATCATCGTGGATACCGAGCTGGAGTGCTACACCGTGCTGGGTATCATCCATGAAATGTTCAATTCCATGCCGGGCAGATTCAAGGACTATATCTCCACGCCCAAGCCCAATATGTACAGCTCCTTGCATACCACGGTTATCGGCCGCTCGGGCATTCCCTTTGAGGTACAGATCCGTACTTGGGAAATGCACCACGTTGCGGAATACGGTATCGCGGCGCACTGGAAATATAAGTCGGGTGCCACCTCTAAGGAGGATATGGACAAGAAGCTGGAGTGGATCGCACGTCTGATCGAAACCGAGGACGGTGCGCGCGACCCGGACGAGTTCATGCAGGCACTCAAGACCGATATTTTCCACGACGAGGTGTTCGTATTTACCCCCAAGGGAGACGTGATCGCTCTGCCGCAGGGCGCGACCGCCATCGACTTTGCCTACGCCATTCACTCGGCTGTGGGTAACAAGATGATCGGCGCCAAGATCAACGGCAGTATCGTGCCCATTGACCGCGTGCTGGAAAACGGCGAGATCGTGGAGGTGCTGACCTCCTCGGCAGGTAAGGGGCCCAGCCGTGACTGGCTGTCCATTGTCAAGACCAGTGAAGCCAGAACCAAGATCCGTCAATGGTTCAAGAGAGAAAAGAGAGCAGAGAACATTGTGGAAGGTAAGGCGCAGTTTGAAGCCGAGCTTAAGAAGTCTGCTCCCAGATTGGCTGAGGCGATCAAGGCCGAGATCGCCGAAGCCGTTGCATACCGAGCAGGCTTTGCAAGCGCGGATGACTTGTATAACGAGATCGGCTTTGGCGGCCTGGCGGTTTCCAAGATTGCCAACAAGATCAAGGAAGAGGCCGCAAAGCACATGGTAGCCGAGCCCGAGGCCCCCGTGGAGATTTCCGAGAGCGAAATGATCTCCGCTCCCTCCAAGACCAAGCACGTCCGCTCCAACAGCGGTATCATCGTGGATGGCGAAACGGGCTGTCAGGTCAAGTTTGCCAAGTGCTGCAATCCGTTGCCCGGTGATAAGGTGCTCGGATTCATTACCAAGGGCTACGGTATCTCGATCCATAAGTGTGACTGTCCCAATATTCAGTCCATGCTGGGATCCGAGGAATACAAGGGTCGCTGGGTAGATGCGGAATGGGAAAGAAACGACTCGGATACCGGTAACGTAGGCGTGTACGAGGCGTTCATTCAGCTGTATACCGAGGACAGAATCGGTATGCTTGCCGATATTGCAACCGCCCTTGCCGACATGCGTGTGGCAATTTTGTCGGTCAACTCGCAGAAGCGTGCCAACGGCATGGGCATCATCAACCTCAAGGTCAGCTGTAAAAATACAGATCATTATCAGTCCATTATGTCCAGACTCAAGAATCTCGAGGGCGTGTTGGACGTTGTAAGAGGATATTCGTCATGAAAGCAGTATTACAAAGAGTCAAATATGCCAAGGTAGAGGTGGACGGCGAGGTCGTCGGCCAATGCGATAAGGGACTTTTGGTCCTGCTTGGCGTTGCAAAGGAAGATACCGAGGAGGATGCAAGACTGCTTGCCGAGAAGATCGTCAAGCACCGCATTTTCCGCGATGAAAACGGAAAGATGAATCTCTCGGTCAAGGATATCGGCGGTGAGATGCTGGTGGTATCGCAGTTTACGCTGCTGGCAGAGTACAGACACGGCAACAGACCCGATTTCTTTGCCTCTGCCGCCCCCGATGACGCCAACAGACTTTACGAATATTTCATTTCGCTGGTCAAGGAGCATGTCGGCCACGTCGGTCACGGCATCTTTGGCGCGGATATGGACGTTTCGCTGACAAACTGGGGACCCGTGACCATTGTCATGGACAGCGAAGTTCTCAAGAAAAAAAGGTAAATAAGCTATGAAATTGATTATCGACGGACAAGTGAATATATATTATGTCCAGACGCTTTGCATGATCTTTTTCCCGGGCGAGAAATTTTCTCCGGATCAAACGGTAGACGATCATACGCCGGTGCTCTCGCTTAAGGTAAGCGCAGACGAGACCGGATGCGACGTGGATGCCACGCTGACGCTGGGGCAAAAGCAGGCAAGTGCGCAAAAACGCTACGACGCGCGTCCCGACGTGGACGGCGACAGATTGCTCAAGCTGGCATTGGGTGACGTGATTCTGGCTGTTTGCGGCGAGGTGTGCGGATACCGTCCCTCGTGGGGCATGCTGACCGGTGTCAGACCCTCCAAGGTCGCTACCGACCTGCTCAAGCGCGGCGTGAGTAAAACCCGTGTCAAAAAGATTCTTTCAAGTGAATATTTCGTCATTCCCAAAAAGGCTGCGCTTGCTACCGACGTAGCACTCAACGAAGCGCGTATTATCGGCACGCCCGATAAAAAGGATTGCAGCGTCTATATTTCGATCCCGTTCTGCCCGACCAGATGTGCGTATTGCTCATTCGTGTCGTACACTTCCAAGAGATTGCTCTCGCTCATTCCCGAATATCTGGCACAGCTGTGCGATGAGATCAAGCAGATGTTTGCAAGCATCCACCGCATGGGACTGCGCATTAAGACCATATACATAGGTGGTGGCACTCCCACCATTCTGAGTGCGGATCAGCTGCGCGTCCTGCTCTCGGTGATCTCCGAGTCGACCGACGTGTCGGCGGTTGAGGAATATACGCTGGAGTCCGGTAGACCCGATACCATCACGGCCGAGAAATTTGCCGTGGCCAAGCAGTACGGTGTCAACCGCGTCAGCGTCAATCCGCAGATTCTGAACGATGAGGTGCTGCAGGGAATCGGCCGCAGCCACAACGTTGAGGATTTCTACCGTGCATTCAATCTTGCAAGAGAAGCGGAATTCGGCGTCATCAATACCGACCTGATTGCAGGCCTGCCCGGAGACAAATTTTCCACGTTTGCCGCATCCTACGATCAGATTCTGGCTCTGCACCCCGAGAATATCACGGTACACACGTTCTGTGTCAAAAAGTCCGCAGAAATTCTGCAGAAGGATGCCAAGGTGTACGATATCCGCGGCGGCGATACGGGCAAGTGCGTTGACTACTCGCAGATCAAGGCCATGCATGAGGGCTACAAGCCTTACTATATGTATAGACAGAAGAATACAGTCGGAAACTTTGAGAACGTGGGTCTTGCCACAGAGGGTAAGGAGGGACTTTATAACATCTATATGATGGAAGAGGTGCACTCGATCTTTGCGGCAGGTGCAGGAGCTGTGACCAAGGCAGTTGATTACACTCCCATGGATGGTTCCAAGCCCTTTATCCAGCGTTTCTTTAACGATAAGTACCCTTACGAGTATCTGAGAAACGGAGAGCTTGCACAGAAGTATGAGCAGATAGAGCAATTCTATATGCAAAGGCATTTACTCGATTGACCCAAGGAGGCTTCATGTATATTACCCAAGAACGATACACCCCCGAACAGGCCAAGGAGCTTTTGAGCGCGAGCGATGCGGAGTTTGACGCTCGCATTGAACGCGCGGCACAGTACGTCATGGCAAAAGGAGCAGAGTTTCTCTGCCTGTCCGGCCCCAGCTGTGCGGGAAAGACCACGACCGCTATCAAGCTGACCTCCCGTCTTGCCGAGCATGGCATAGGCGCCACTGTCGTATCTCTTGACGACTTTTTCTACGACATGAATTACCTTGTGGAGATGTCCAAGAAAAAGGGAACTGCGCTGGATATGGATTCGGCAGACACCATCGACCTTGCCTGCTTCAAGGTGTGTCTTGAAGGCTTTGTTGCACACAGACCGGTAGAGGTGCCAATATTTGATTTCCATACTCACAGCAGAAGCGGTTATCGCACGCTGACCCATAAAGAGGGAGGTCTGATCATTTTTGAGGGCATACAGGCCATCTATCCCGAGGTGACTGCGCTGATCAAGCCTTACGGCATGGCAAGCATTTTTACATGTCCGGACCGGGCCATTACGGTGGGTGAGCAGATCTTTGACCCGAATATCTACAGATTTTACCGTAGAATTGTGCGCGATGCTCAGTATCGTGCTTCGGATGCAAACCGCACCATGGAGAACTGGCGTAGCGTCCGCAATAACGAGGATGCGCACATTTTCCCCCTGCGCGATCAGTTTGAGCACGTCGTGGATACCTCTATGGGCTACGATCTGCACGTGCTGACCGCATATCTGCGCGAGCTTTTGCCGCATGTAGGTGAGGACAGCCGTTTTTATCTGCGCGCACTTGATATTCTCAACCGCACCTCGCGCATTGAGCCGATTCCGGCTGAGTATCTGAACCCCGATTCGCTGTACCGCGAATTTATCAGGTTCTGAAAATAAAGCCGCTTTCATATTATAATATTATAATGAATAATGATATGAAAGACGGTGATTGATACGAAAGCCTCTAAGTCACAAGGCTCGTTCATGCTTGGCGTGGCACTCTTGTCCTTGTCTGCGGTGCTGGTTAAAATGATCGGAGTCTGCTTCAAGATTCCGTTGGTGCATTTACTTGGCACAGAGGGGATGGGATATTTCAACGCAGCTTATGACGTATATGCATTGCTGTGTCTGACCTCCACAACGGGGCTGCCCGTAGCCGTGTCGGTTATGATCAACCGAAAAAGCGCGTGGCAAAAAGCCATCTTCCGCGTCTCGCTTGTTACCTTTACAACGCTTGGCGTGCTCTGGAGCGGTGTGGTGTTTATGCTGGCCGAGCCGATTGCACGTGTTATCGGTGCACCGCTTGCGGCAGGTAGCCTGCGCACTATTGCGCCGGCTTTGCTGTTTATATGTCTTGCAAGCGCGCTCAGAGGCTATTTTCAAGGAAAGGGGAACATGCAGCCCACAGCTGTCTCGCAGGTCATTGAGGCTGCGGGTAAGCTGGTTCTTGGATTGCTTCTTTCCTATATTGCCGTCAGGCTTGGTTTGCCCTTATATAAAGCCGCCGCATGCGCGGTGCTTGGGCTGAGTGGAGCCACCATGCTGAGTACGGTATATTTATTTATGGTTTATCGGAAAAACGTGCCCCCTCCCGATCCTGAACCCTCGAGGTATACCGCGCTGGCAGGTGAGCTTGCACGAGTGGCGTTTCCCGTGACCATGAGTGCCGCGCTCAACGGTTTCTCCAAGCTGTTGGATCTTGGGCTGATCATGCGACGTCTTCAGGCCGTCGGCATGGCAGAGCAGACCGCGGTTTCGCTGTACGGCGCATACAGCGCCATGGCTGTGCCGCTGTTTGGCGCAATTCCCGCGCTGTTCGGCTCAATTGCTATGCCATTGATTCCGCATTTAACAAGGGCCATTGTTCAGAATGATACCAAGCAGCAGGCGAGTATGCTATCTCTCTCGTTTCGGCTGACCGCGCTGGTCAGTGTACCGAGTGCCGTGGGAATGGCTATGCTGTCCGATCGGATCCTGACGCTGTTGTACGGCGTGCAGGCAGAACAGACCCCGACCGCCGTGCCCATGCTGATCATTTTGTGCATGGCCGTACCTGCAAGCTGCATGATTACGACGACAAACGCCGTCCTGCAATCCTATGGCAAGCAATGGATTCCCATGCTCTCGATGGGTATCGGCTGTGTGATCAAGGCTGTGGCAGTATACGTGCTGACAGCCGTGCCGCAGATCGGGATATTGGCCGCACCCATTGGCACGTGGTTGTGTTGCACCGTGGCAGTGGCTATCAATATGGCTGCCATTGCGCGGATCGCTCCCGTCAAGGGCTGGTCGCATTCCTGGCTGTGGGCTGTGTCGATTTCAGCACTCTCAATCGGGATAGCCGCTGTAGTCAAAAGACTGTGGTTGGACGCTGCAACTTTGGCCGTTTCAATCAGCTTGACCGTTTTGGTAGCCGTAGCAATATTCGTACCGCTGGCATTTGTCTCGGGACTTGTCAAAATGGATGACATTAAAAGTATAAAGTAAAGGAAACAGACATGAACTCTATTCAATTGATTGACGCATTGCTCAAAAAGCAGACTTACACGTTTGACGATCTGGTTTCGGTTGTCGTAGTGCTCAGGAGTGAGAACGGCTGTCCCTGGGACAGAGAACAGGATCATCAAAGCATCCGCAACGATTTTATCGAGGAGACCTACGAGGTGATCGAGGCCATCGACACGTCCGACCCCGTACTTTTGCGTGAGGAGCTTGGTGACGTGCTGTTGCAGGTGGTATTCCACGCCCGTATTGAAGAGGAAGAGGGAAGATTTACCATCGACGACGTTGCAAACGATATCTGCAAAAAGCTGATCCACCGTCACCCTCACGTCTTTGGCGACGTCTGTGCCGATAACTCTGCGCAGGTGCTGCAGAATTGGGAAGCGATCAAGAGCGATGAAAAGCAGCGTGTGACCGTAACCGATAAGCTCAAGGCCATTCCGCCTATGTATCCCGCATTGCTTCGCGCACAAAAGGTTGGCAAAAAGGCCGCCTGCTTTGATTTTGCCGATGCGGAGGATGCAAAGAACAAGGTGCTTGAGGAAGTTCGCGAGGTCATGGAGGTGACGGGCGATCCCGTCGAGGCAGAGAAGGAGATCGGGGATCTCTTGCTGGCTGTCACCAGCCTTGCGCGCAAGCTGGGTGTCAATGCCGAAGAGGCGCTGTTCCATGCAACCAACCGTTTTATTGACCGATTCGAAAGCATTGAGCAGGCTGTCAGCGAGCGCGGATTGGATATCACTCAAGTCGACCGCGACGAGCTGGAACGCATTTGGGACGAGAACAAGAAAAAGCGCGTCAACGAGTAAATATTTCTGCATAAAATATGCAAAAAGTCCTTGATTTATATAGGATTATGTGATATAATAAATTTGTAAACCATTATAATAGAAAGGATGTAAAATTATGAACAAGACCCAACTCATTCAAAAGATCGCCGAGAATGGCAACATGACCAAGAAGGACGCAGAAGTAGCTCTGAAGGCAGTTATCGACGCTATCTCCGACGCTGTTGTTGCAGGCGAGAAGGTTCAGGTTTCCGGTTTCGGCAGCTTTGACGTTAAGACCCGTGATGCAAGAATGGGCAGAAACCCCAAGACCGGTGAGGCAGTAGAAATCGCAGCTTCCAAGAGAGTTGTTTTCACCGCTGCCCAGGTTCTCAAGGACAAGATCAACTGATCCATGCGTCTTGATAAATTCCTGAAGGTATCCCGTATCATTAAAAGACGCACCGTGGCAAACGAAGC
>JAZULL010000084.1:0-23140 GCA_045603085.1 Eubacteriales bacterium
ATAAGGTTTTAGAAATTACGGGAGTTGACATTGACAGAGTTGTTGACGGTAAAATTGTCGAGCACGGCGGTTCAACTGAAACCTTTGAGACATTCTGGACAAACGGTTTGATTAAACCAGTATAATACCAATTCCAATTTATCAAACAATACAACAAACCCCGGCAGATTTAAAAATCTGTCGGGGCTAATTATTTGTTTTCTGCGGATTAAATCAAGTAAGGTTATTTATGATTTCTCCGCTAAGAGCATCACGCTTTCGGTTCAGCTTCTTTTCACTTTACTGCAATTTAAACAGCAGATAGAATACAAGTCCGATCGCGAAATAGCCAAGTCCCACGAAAAACAGAAAACCGAATCCGTGCGGGCGTTTGCCTCGCTTAGCCATGACGTAATCGTAATAGGTGACGTGTCTGTACGCCTTGAAGCTCGGAATGATGAGCGCTCCGATCGAGCGACCAACGTATCCAAGACCGTCCAGCGCGCCCTGAGAGCTTGCCCAGACCAATCCTCCGATCAGCAAGGGCAGCAGTCCCGCGATCATGAAGGAGTCTGCCAGATCAGCCAGCCGGAATGCACTTTCTTCTCTGCTCCAGAATCCCAGCGCAGACAGCACGCCCAGCACGATCAGCGCACAGACCGCAATGGTGACCGAATACTTGATCAGCGTCGTTTTGGACGGCTTCATACAAGACCCAGCTCCTCTTTGTACTTCTTCTCCTCAGCATCGTTACACAGCACGAAATGGCCGGGCAGAACCTCACGCAGCGTGGGCTGATCCACAGAGTAATCATGCTCTGCAATCGCGTTGTAGGTGATTCTCTGACGGGTCTTTTCGCTCTTGGGGTCGGGCTGGGGAATTGCGGACAGCAAGGACTTGGTATAGGGATGCATGGGATGCGCAAACAGCTCATCCGAGCTTGCAAGCTCTACCAGATTGCCGTAATACATAACGCCGATTCTGTCCGAGAAGTACTTAACTACAGACAGGTCGTGCGCGATAAACAGAATGGTCAGACCCAGCGTCTCGCGCAGCTCGTTGAGCAGGTTGATAACCTGCGCCTGGATCGAAACGTCCAGAGCGGATACGGGCTCGTCCGCGATGATCATATCGGGGTTCATGATAACCGAGCGGGCAATACCGATTCTCTGACGCTGACCGCCCGAGAACTCGTGAGGATAACGACCTGCATGCTCGCGTACCAGACCAACCGTCTCAAGGATCTCGTAGACCTTTTCGTCGATATACTTCTGATCGGTAATGCCGTTGATCACAAGACCCTCGGCAATAATCTCCTTAACCGTCATACGGGGGTTGAGCGAGGCTACGGGGTCCTGGAAGATCATCTGGATCTTGGTGATCAGCTTGGTCTTCTTGGCAATGCGGAGCTGCGTCTTCATCTCTTTCTTGAGAGCGGGGACGTCCTCGGGACGGGCAGCTGCGATCTTTTCCTCGTACTTGGCCTTGGTTTCTGCTACCAGGCGTTTTGCATAGTCCTTATCGCAATACTTGTTATCGTGTCTTGCAGAAGCGATTTCCTTTTGATTGTGTGCTACGATCTCGGAAAGCTCTGCCTTCTTAGCCTTGATCTGCTCTGCCTTATCGGGAGCGTCAGAGGCCTTGATCTCTTTGATTTCTGCCGCAATTCTCTTGCGGGCATCCTTGATAGCATCCTTGTAAGAGCCAACACCTGCGCAAACGCGCTGGCCCTTGAAATATACGCTACCCGAGGTGATATCATAGATCTTGATGATGGAACGGCCGGTGGTGGTCTTACCGCAACCGGATTCGCCTACCAGTCCGAATACCTCACCCTTCTTGATCTCAAAGCTGACGTTGTTGACAGCCTTATTGACGTAAGTGCCGGATCTGAAATACTGACAGAGATTTTCTACGCGAAGCAATACTTCATCCTGATGTTCATGCATCTCTGCCACCTCCGTTCTTCATTCTTTCAATTCTTTCGGTGATGATTCTGGGAGGCTCAACCTTGGGGGCGTTGGGGTGCATCAGCCAGGTTGCTGCCCAGTGACCCTTGGAAACCTCAAACTGCGGAGGCTGCTGCTCAAAGTCGATCTTGAGCGCATACTTGTTACGGTCCGCAAACGCGTCGCCCACGGGAGGATAGATCATGTTGGGAGGAGTGCCGGGAATGGCCTCCAGCTTTTCGTTGGTATCCAGGTCGGGCATCGAAGAAAGCAGTGCCCAGGTGTAGGGATGGCGGGGATCATAGAAAATATCATCCGCAGAGCCGTACTCTACGATCTTACCTGCATACATAACGGCAATCTTATCCGCAACGTTTGCAACGACACCAAGGTCGTGGGTAATAAAGATAACCGAAAGGTTTCTTTCTCTCTTGAGCTTATTGATCAGCTCCAGGATCTGCGCCTGAATGGTAACGTCCAACGCGGTGGTGGGCTCGTCACAGATCAGAATATCGGGGTCAGCCGACAAAGCGATCGCGATAACGATACGCTGTCTCATACCGCCCGAGAACTGGAACGGATACTCCTTGAATCTCAGACGTGCGTTGGGAATACCAACCTCGTCCATGAGCTTGATGGCCTTTTCCTTTGCCATACGCTTGGTCAGACGGTAAACTACCTGAGAAGCCTTGCCCTTGAGATACTCGTTGAGTGCCAGAGCCTCCTCGTGCAGATCCACGCTGTCCACGCGGGCAATATCGCTCTCGAACTTTTCCACAACGTGATCCAGGATCTTGACGATCTCGTCACGCAGGTCATCCAGATCGTAAACGACCGCGGGAACGACCTTCCAGTCAACCGTTCTGCCTCTCTTGATCAGTGCATCGCGCTTAGCAGACTGCTTTGCAAAGCGAGCTTCCTCGCGGGGGTTGTTGACAACAGCCTTGAAGTACGCCTCGATTGCGGCCTCCAGCGAGGTGCGGAAGGTATATACGGTACTGTCCTTGACGATATCCAGACGGTCGATCGATGCATAAACCATGGCAGCGATCTTCTTTGCCTGCTCTGCGGCGGCCTTCTTGTCCAGCGCGCTGTTTACAAAGTAATCGCGGACAGCGGGCATCTCGGCAAGAACCTTTTTCTTAGCTTCGATCGCATTGCTGTAGGAACGGCCGATGGCCTTGACCTCAAGCTCTACAAATTCGTTAAGGAAGTTCTCCTCCAGATAGGTGCGAACCTTTCCGTTGAGCTCGTCAACGGGCATAGCGGTCAGATCCTCGACAGGATTCTTCATGCTGTAGTAACCCAGGCTGAAGAAGTCGGGGCGGGTCTGTGCAACCAGTCCCTTAAGGAACTGAGCAAGTGCCTCCAGCTCCTCGACTACCTTGGGGCTGGCAACCGTCTTTTCGGGGCAGGTACCGGCTACGGTGCCGATTGCTGTGATGTGATCACGCAGGGTCTGCTCGTACTTACCGGTCAGGAAGGGATTGCTGACAAGGGGCAACTGCTTGCCGATATCGCGCAGCTTTTCCTTGACGTTGATCTTCTGCTTCTTTTCAATATTGAACTGCAGGTCAGCAATGTCAGCCAGCAGCTCCTCGGCCTTATTATAGGAAACGTTGAACGCATCCTCGTACTTCAGGCCAATAATGGTAAACTTATCGAAGGTGCTGATCATTTCATTGATCTTAGCCGTCTGCGATGCATCCGAAACCCCGATCATGTAGCTCTTGAGCAGTGCCAGCATATCGTTGAACTCGCGTCTGGACGACTTGCGGGCAGCCTTGTTCTTGAGTAGCATAGCCTCGGTAAGCTGTTTACCGATCTTTACGATGGGGTTGAGCGAGGACAGAGGATCCTGGAAGATCATGGCGATCTTGTCACCTCTGATCTGGTGCATATCCTCCTCGGTGATCTTAAGAAGATCCTTACCGTCGAACAGGATCTCGCCACCCTCGGTGATCGAGTTGCCTGCCAGAATGCCCAGAATGGCCTTGGAGGTGACCGATTTACCCGAGCCGGATTCACCTACGATAGCCAGAGTTTCTCCCTTTTCAAGGTCAAAGGAGATATCACGAACAGCCTTGACCGTACCGCCGGGGGTACGGAAGGAAATTTTTAAATTTTTTACTTCAAGAATCTTTCCCATAGCTTAGTCCTCCGATCCGCGCAACGACGGGTTGAATGCATCGCGCAAGCCATTACCAAACAGGTTGAAGCAGATCATCAGCAGCGAAATGATGAGCGCAGGCCACAGCATCAGGTGAGGGTTCTCAAACCAGACACCCTGTGCCTCGGAAAGCAACGTACCCAGCGAAGTGCCCGACGCGCCGCCAAGAGATACGATACCCAGATAGGACAGCATACTCTCGGACATGATGGTGCCGGGAATTGCCAGCGCCGAGGAAGTAATGATGGTACCCAACGTATTGGGGAAGATATGCTTCCAGATAATACGGCGGTCCTTTGCGCCCAGCGTTCTTGCGGCCATAACGTATTCCTGGTTCTTAAAGCGGTAGAACTGTGCACGAACACGGTATGCAGTACCGATCCAACCGGTCACAACGTAGGCAAAGAGCAAGCAGACCAGCGGTCCTACCCGCTTAGCCAGGTGCAGCTGGAACAGCGTTGCCACGATAATAAAGGGAACGCCGTTGAGGATATCCGAAATACGCTCCAGAACAAGGTCGATAACGCCACCGTAGTAGCCCTCGACTGCACCGTACAGCGCACCCAGAACAAAGTTGATCACGCATACGCAGATCGCGATCAGCAGCGACAGCTGCAGACCGTCGGCAACACGGAGTGCCATATCGTAGCCCTGAGACTCGGTACCCATGACGTAGTTGGGCTCACAGCCGTACAGGTACTGATAGTAGTTATAGTACAGAACGCGGATCTTGAGCTGTGCGGTCTCAAACGTACCGCCGCCCGAATAGGTCCAATACTTCACGTTGCCGTTTTCATCGCGCAGATAGTTATCCGAGAATACCATATCCTCGCTGTAAGGAATGGTATAGCCCTGATCGTTTACGGGAACACCCGCATTCTTACCGCACTTATACCAAACGTTAGCGTTTTCGGTCTCGGTAGAGGGAGTAAATTCATTGCCCGAATCGATCAGAGGATACAGGATCTGCAGGCCGGTTTCTTCCTGGAAATCCAGAATGTTCTGCAGCTCGGACTGCTCAATATATCTGTAAATGAAGCCTACAGCCAGATACTGGTCCTCGCGCACCTTATAGTGGCGGATGGGCTTCTTCTTGGCATCCAGCGATTCGATGGGATCGCCAATGCTCATAATGGGCTGATAATAGGACTCCATACCTGCTGCAAGAGAGGTGTCCTCGCCGGTATGGTCAGCCGCACCGACACCGATCGCCACGCGGCGGATCAGCTCAGCCTCGGTAATGGTCATATTCTTACCACCGTCCAGAATGCCGATGGTGTCGCGGAGCCAGGTCACGCGAGCAGGCTTTTTCTCATACTGCGCTACCATCAGACTGTTATCACGGGTGCTGATTGCAAAAGGAGCAATCACGGACAGCACAACGATGACCAGAATGATAATGGCCGCGACAACCGATGCACGGCTCTTGCGGAAGCGGATCCATGCATCCTTGAAATAGCCAATAGGCTTATCCTCAAACTTCTTATCGTGGATCTTATCGCCCGTGTTGGCAAATTCGAACTTGGACGCGGGGATATTTTCAAGATTGATATTCTTTTTACTCATCTTACTTTTCCCCCATTCGAATTCTCGGGTCGATAAAGCCGTAGCTCAGGTCAACCACAATACCCGATGCAAGATTGATCAGGGTATAGAAAATGGTGTCCAGCATAAAGACGGAATAGTCTCTCTGGGTTACCGATGCCAGGTACAGACCGCCTACACCGGGGATACTGAAGATCTGCTCGATGATGAACGAGCCGCCCAGAATACCGACGAAGGCGGAAATGATCATAGGCAGGATCGGCACCATGGCGTTCTTGAGCGCATGGCGTGCAGTTGCCTGCGAGTGCGTCAGACCCTTGGTACGGGCCAGCAGCATATAATCCGAGGTCAGCGTTTCGGTCAGCTCCGCTCTGGTGAAACGGGTCAGACCCGCGATCGTACCAAACGAAAGAGCCAGAATGGGCATGACCATGGACCAGGTCATAGCAAGAGAGAACCAGCTGTCCCCTGCCTCGGCAAGAGCAAGCACGGTGGACTTGGGGAACAGGTGCAGCTTATAGTACAGGAAATACTGTACCAAGAATGCATACACGTAGCTTGGCACCGATACGAAGATCATAACCGCGGTGCTGATAAAGCTATCCTGCCATTTATTCTTCTTGACCGCCGCATAGATACCGAGTGCGATACCGATCGGGATCGAGAAAAGAAGCGAATACAGGTTTACGAGCACGGTGGGCAAAAGTCTGCCGGACATCAGATCCCAAGCACCTGTCTTGGGCTTGATACGCAGAGATTCACCGAAATCAAATTCGGTGATGATTTTCTTGAGGTAGATACCGTACTGTTCCAAAATCGGAATTCTGTCCTCGGGATTTCCCGTAAACGGCGAGATATCATATCCGAGCGACTTCCAACGTGTCAGAGTCGCTTCCTGCTGTGCCAGCGTTTGTCCCTCGGGTGCGGGCAGCGGCAGCAGGCGAACCAATATAAAACACATGGTGACGATGACAAAAAGAACGAACAGCATCAGCGCAATTCTTTTGACAACGTACTTTAGCGTTTTCATAAGCAGTTTCTCCTTTTTTGTTAATTTCGCAATGAACTTTCCTGCTGTTTTCCGCCTCGGACGAGCCTGTCCGGGACGCAAAACAGCAGCAAAATCCGACGATTTTACCTTGTGGCAAAAGGGTCTAAAGACTCATATACGGGAGGGGCATGCCCCTCCCGTTTATGTGTAGACAGATTGCCTAATTCAAGTAAGAATTAGTAATCCAGCTGGTTGTTCTGAGATGCAACGTAAGCGTCCCACTCAGCATCGTCATAGTTGTATCTGATCAGACGCAGACCGCCGAAGCCGTACATAATGCTGTAGTTCTCGGTGTAGTAGCTCAGCTTGTAAGACAGCATGGAGCAAGCGGTGGTGGTGCAGATCGGGATGCAGTAGTACAGCTTAATGAAGTTCTCTTCGATTGCAGCAAGTACCTGCAGCTTGGTCTCGTTGGAGGCGTCAGCATACTTGCCGGTACCGGTCATAGATACGGACCACTCCTGCCAGGTCATGGTTACTTCCTCACCGTCAATGGTCAGGGTCAGGGTCTCGGTAGCGGGATCCCAGCAGCCTGCCTCGTGCAGAGAGGTGTAAGAGGGGTCACAGTATACGCGGAACATGGTGAAGGGATAGAACGCAGCGCCACCCCAAGCACCCCAACCGATTGCGTATGCGCCGGCAGCAACGTCAGCGTAACGGTTGGACAGGTTGTCGATGGGCTTGAGCTCGATGGTACCGAAGCCGGAGCCTTCAGCTGCAGCGTTCAGGTACTTGTTGAGCAGAGCAACCTGCTGCAGGTCGGTAGAGTCGTTGGTACCGGCCTTCCAGCCCATTTCGATCACGATGTCTTCGCCTGCGGTGTAGAGACCGGCCTCAACCAGCTCGTCGCAAGCCTGCTTCATCAGAGCCTTAGCCTCAGTCAGGTTCAGACCGTTGATGGACTTGTAAGCTTCCTCAAGGGTAGCGTAGGGGGTATCAGGACCGTACTTAACACCGTAGATGTTGCAGACAGCCTGCATAGCCTCTTCGGTGTTACGGTAGATGGAAGCGGGATTTTCGTATACGTCGTAGAAGTACAGGGAGTTGATCAGGGAGTATGCAGCCTTGTAGCCTGCGGTAGCGGTTACGAACTCGCTACGGTCGATTGCCAGGGACATAGCCTGACGGAAGGTGTAGTTGGACATAACAACAGAGTTCTTGTTGCCCTTGGTGTCCATAGCCTTCAGAGCGTCGAGATTGGTGTTGAAGAACAATCTCATGGTGTAGGTCTCGTCAACCTGGTAGAGCTGATCGGAGGTGGTGTAGTTAACAACCTCGTCTGCAGCGGGGGTCCAGTCATCCAGCTTACCGGACAGGAACTCGAGCTTAGCAGCGTCGTCGGTCAGAACGTCGATAACGATCTTCTGAGTCATGTACTGCTCAACGTATTCGCCGTCAACCTGGAAGCCTGCCTTCTCGGAGGTGGAGGTCAGGTGGCCGTTCTCGTCAGCGGTGTACTCAAAGTACTTCTCGTTCTGAACGAATACCATCTGCTTTTCGTCCTGCAGAGACTCCATCTTGTAGGGGCCGTAGGACATGGTGGTTTCCTTGGAAGTGCCGTACTTGGTGGTGGTGAGCTCGCCGGAATCGTCCTTCTGGGACTCATACAGGGACTCGTAAACCAGCCAGTTGGAGGTGCAGGAGGTCAGGAAGTAGTAGTAGTCGTAAGCGGTAGCGCAAACGTAACGGATGGTGTAATCATCAACCTTGTATACGCCAACGGTGTCGAACTCTACCTTTTCACCGTAGGTCTCGGTGAAGTAGAACAGGAACTCTCTGTAGAACTCGTCGTTAACGGAGCCGTCCTCGTTGTAGATGGACAGACCGAAAGCGCCGGTGTACTGGTTCATAACGTACAGAACCTTGTCCTTGTTAGCCTCAGTTACTTCGATGTAACCGAATGCGTTCTGCTCCTTAGCCAGCTCTGCATAGTAGGTAGCACCAAACGCGGTCTGAGTGCCATCCTCTGCGAATTCGTCATAGATGTAGCCATAGTCGTCCTTGATCTCCTTGAAGGAGTAGCCGGCAAAGGTCATACCGGTGGTGTTCAGGTCGATGTAGATCTTGTACTTGGACAGATCCAGGCTGTAATCGGGGGTCTCGCCCTCGCCGTAAGCGGGAACAACAGGAGCGTAGATGGGAGCCTCAGAGTTGTAGTATGCATAAGCACCTGCAATTGCGGACTCGCCGGAGTAGTAGTTGTTTGCGCGGTAGTTTCTCATTGCGGGGTCGAGCATAGCCTTCATCGAGTAGATGTAGGTGTCAGCGTTGATGGGGGTGCCATCTTCCCAGCACATTTCGGGGCGCAGCTTGATCTCGTAAACGTAGCCTTCGGTTGCATCCTTCTCAGCAGCACCGTACTTTTCCAGGTCAGCCTGGTTAGCAGCGGTAACGTCCTTGATGTCGGTAGCAGCCAGGAAGATCCACTGGTATTCACCGGTGGCGCTGTTCTTCACGGTCATGTCTACGAAGGGAGTCTCGATGTAGCCCATGATAGCGCTATCAGCGTTGGTCTCCCAGGTGTGAGGGTTCCAGTTGGTACCCAGAGAAGTAGTGTAGGTCTTATAAGTGTAGTTCTTATACTCGGTTTCGGTTTCGGGACCGGGGTTGGGCTTGCAGCTTACAGCAGCAAGAGCAACGGTTGCCAGCATAACAACAACAAGAATAAGGCTTACGATTGACTTAGTCTTGCACATAGCAAAAACCTCCATAAAATTCGCGCTTTGCGCGTTTTTGTAAATAACAGAAAAAATGACAAAAAGTGCTTTGACTCGGGATACTTTCTCACCGGAAACCTTCCTTTACAAAACACAGGATGCAATCTTTTCGATATTACATGCGAATATTATATCATAACTCATTGCGTTTTGCAAGTCTTTTTTTATATTTTTGCACGTCAATAGTAACAAAATCATTTGCTCATTGATGTAATTTTTTGTAATATCCATAAATTTTGCTTGGTTTTGGAACGCTTTTTGATCTGTCCCGTTTGCATCTTCATGCAACTTTTCGTTAAAAAATTGCAAAAAGCCGATACCGAGCTTCTCTCCGTACCGACTTTTCGGGGACGTTTTTTGCCAAATATTAACCGATAAAGATCTTATCGCGCCTTTTATACAGCGCGGCGTACACCACAGCGCCCAAAGCCCACGCCGAGAGCAACTCTCCCGCGCACACGGTCAGATAAAAATACCACACGCTGCCCGGAAAACCGTAGGCAAACTTGAGAATGGGCGGCATGATCAGCGTATTGGCCAGCACCGCGGGCAATCCCGCCAGGATCGCGCCGAGCCGAGGACGTCCTTCGGGTCGCGAGCCCGAAGCGAGCATTTTTCCGATCAGATACGTGCCCACGGCACCCGCCAGCGTGGCCAGCGAGCCGAATACCACGTCCTGCCATATACACCCGCCTGCCAGATTGGCGATCAGACAGCCGACAAACAATCCGGGGATAGCGGCCGGCGTAAACATGGGCAGCACGCAAAGCGCCTCGGAAAAGCGGAGCTGGATGGGATAATTGGCAAGCCCCAGCGCATTTGCCAGCGCAGTCAGCACGACGTATAAGGCGGCAATCAGACCCGCCTGCGCCAGATACAGCACGTGTTTTTTGGTATGATTTTGTTTTTTCATAGGGATTTCCTTCCGTAGTTTTGTTTTTGCGGTGAGGATGGTCACGAACTCACCGTGCCGCACTTCCCTTTTTGCTCTCGGGTTGTACTGCGGGGGTTATTATAGCACATTATTTTACAAATTGCAAGGGCTTTGCATAAATCCCCGACCTGACGGGAAAAATTTCAATGAAAACAAAACAGATCAAGGGGGGATAATTGATGTTTGACAAGAAGGGTTTGATCATGGTGGCGGGCGGTATCACGGTCGCGGCAGTTGCCGTAGCCGTTGCAGGCGTGATGATCAGCAGACAGACCTCGCGCATCAGGGGTAATATGCGCGCGATCAGCCGCGGCATGTATAACGTTGGCTCTGCTCTGCAGCTGCTTTCCGGCGCACAGAGCGCGGACGAATGCGAAAGATACGAGGTGTGCTGAGAGCCTATATATAATAGGTAGAAAAATTGCGGGCGTTTGCACAACGCCCGCGTTTTTTATTCTTTTTTATCCAGCACCGACTGGGTCTGCTCGTCCTCGTACTGACGGGTGTAAAGGCGATAGTAATATCCCTTTTGCGCCATCAGCTCGGCATGACTGCCGCGCTCGATGATCTTTCCGTCCTTGACCGCCAGGATCACGTCCGCGCGGCGGATGGTGGAAAGTCTGTGCGCGATGATAAAGCAGGTGCGCCCCTCGCTGACGCGCTCGGTGGCGCGCTGGATGAGCTGCTCGGTATGGCTATCCACAGACGAGGTAGCCTCGTCCAGCACTAAAATCGAGGGGTTTGCCAGCATGACACGTGCAAAGGACAACAGCTGCTTTTCACCCGTTGAGAGCAGGTCGCCGCCCTCTCCGACGTCGCTTTCCAGACCCTTGCCCATTCTCTCCACGATCTTCCAGGCGTCGATTTGGCGCAAAGCCTGCTCCATTTCGGCCTCGGTGGCATCGGGATTGCCGTATCTGAGGTTTTCGGCTACGCTACCCGAGAACAGATGCGGTGTTTGCAACACGTAGCCCAGCGAGGAATGCAGCCAAAGCTGGCTTCTCTCGCGGGCATCCCTGCCATCGATCAGCACTCTGCCCTTGGTGGGATCATAGAAGCGGCAGACCAGATTGACCAGCGTGGACTTGCCCGCGCCCGTCTCACCCACGATGGCGACCGTGGTGCCGCGCGGCACGTGCAGATCGAAATTCTCCAGCACCCATTCGTTGCCGTCCGGGTACATAAACGAAACGTTTTCAAAATCAACGTCGCCGTACAAGGGCTCCCAGTTTTCGCGCTTGGGATGAAAGGTGTCGCCGTATTTTTCGACAACCTCGGGGCTGTCCGGCACGTCGGACTCGGTTTCCAGCACCTTGGACACGCGCTCAACGTTCACGCGGACAAAAATCATATCCGCCATGGCGTTGACCACCCATTGTACCTGCTCCATCATATTCATGGCGTACGTCATAAATACCGACAGCTTGCCAAGGAAAACAACGTCTCCCTGCGCGATCAGGCCGCCTCTCCACAGCACCAATGCAAGGGCGAGCGAGGTGGAAAACGCGATCAGGCAGATAAAGCTTGCCCTGACGCGCGCGGTCAGCACGGCGGTTTTGCGCATCTTACCCGACAGCGCAAAGAAGCCTTGGCGCATTTTCTCTTCCGCACCCAGCACGCGCACGGTGCGTGAGCCGGTAATGCTCTCGTTGAATTTTCCCGAGATCTGCGAATTGAGCTCTCTGACCTCGCGATTCAGACCGCGCAGCTTGCGCTCAAACAGCGCCGCACCCAGCGCAATGACGGGAACGATGACCATGACGCACAGCGCCAGCTTCCAATCCAAGATCAGCATGACCACCGCCGCACCGATCAGATACGACATGTTCCACACGCCGCTCATAAAGTCCCACGCGATCACGCCGCCGATACGGCTTGTGTCGCTCATGACACGCGAGTGCACGTAGCCCACGCTGTTTTGGTTAAAGAACGAGAAGGACAGCGTTTGCAGATGCTTGAAGACCATGCCGCGCAAGTCTCTTGCAATCAGGGATTCCACTCTCGCGGTCTGGTAGGACGAAACAAAGTCGGCTACCACGCGCGACAGAAAGAACAGCGCATAAAACAGACAAAAGACACCAAGTCCGTCCAGCGTCCCGGGCTCGATAAAGTTTTCAATGGCATATTTCTGGAACAGCGGCAGGGTAATATCCACAAGTCCGCTGTAAAGACCGAAGATCAGCATGACGCCAAATACCCACAAATAGGGCTTGAAGACCGCGATCACCTTGGGATAAGGCAGGCCCTTTCGCTTTATCTTGTGCTGACTCATGCCTTCACCTCCCCGTCGCTGTCTGCACGTTCAACAACGTCATCTCTGCCCTGCATTGCGCAGACGCGACTGTAAATACCGCCGCTTGCCATCAGCTCGCCGTGCGTTCCCTGCTCGCTGACGCGCCCTTCGTCCAGCACCACGATATGATCCGCACCCTGCAGGGTGGTGATGCGGTGCGAGATCAGAATGACCGTGCTGCCCTCAAACTCATGCCGAAGTGCACGGCGGATGGCGGCGTCGGTCTCGCTGTCGACAGCCGAGAGCGAGTCGTCAAAGATCATAATATCCGGCTTTGTGGCCAGCATTCTGGCAATCGAGCACCTCTGCTTCTGACCGCCCGACAGCGTCACGCCACGCTCACCGACAAAGGTTTCATATCCTTCCTTGAATTCTCCCACGGTGGAATCGAAGCAGGCAACGCCTGCGGCGTGTCTGACCTCGTCCATATCGATCCCGTCGGTGCCCATCGCCACGTTTTCGGCAATGGTGCCCGAGAATAAATACGTATCCTGCAGCACGTAGCCGACGTGTCGGTGCAGCTCGGAGCGCTCGATCTGCGAGATCGGCACGCCGCCGATGGTGATTTTGCCGTCCTCCAGCTCGTAAAGTCTGTCAAGAAGCGCCATCAGAGTGCTCTTGCCCGAGCCGGTGCCGCCCATAATGCCGACCACGCTGCCGCCCTTGACCTTGAAGCTGACGTCGCGCAGGATTTCTGCGCCGTCCTGCTCATAGCGAAAGCTGACCGAATCGAACACGATATCGCCGTGATAATCCGGTGTCCTCACCTCTTCGACCTGCACCTCGGGTGCAGTATTGAGAATATGATTGATTCTGCCAAGCGCAACGCCGGCCTTACTCATATCCGAGACGATTCGTCCCAGCGAGCGCACGGGCCACAGCATCATGGCGTTATAGGTCACGAATGCCAAAAGGTCGCCAAGCTCCAGCCCCTGCGTCACACACAGATACGTGCCAAAGCCCAGCACCGAGAGCACCTGCATGCCCGAGAAAAAGTCGCCGATGATCCAGAACCAGGTAAACAGCCAGGAAAGTCTGACGTTTCGGTCGCCGAACTCCACGTTTTTCTGATCGAATTTCTCGATTTCGCTCTTCTCGCGGCCAAATGCGCGCACCACGCGCACACCGGTCAGGTTTTCCTGCGTGATCGAGGACAGCTCTGCCTCGCAGATATCACATTTTTCAAAATGCTTTTTGATAAAGTGGCGGAAGATCAGCGAATAGGTCAGCACGATGGGCACGAATGCCGCCGAAACCGATGCCAGCAGCGGATTCATCATAAACATGACGGTCAGCGAGACCGACAGCAGAATGATGACGCGGAACAAGGGGACCAGCTGGTCCGACACAAAGCTCTTGACCATTTCCACGTCCGAGGTGGAGCGTTGGATCAAGTCTCCCGTCTTATTTTGCGAATAAAAGCTTTGCGGCAGGCGGCCGATGTGCTCAAACAGATCGTCACGGATGGTTTTGACCAGCGTTTCGCCGCCAAGATTGTTAAAATACATATTGCCAAAGCGGCACAGCACCGATGCAGCACCCGCGGCAATGATGGCCAGCGCGACCAGCCACAGCCGATCCTGCAAAAACAGGATGACGTCCTGCGGGTCAACAAGCAGCGACAGCCATGCGGGCGGCGTCCATGCCTTACCCGACAGCAGGTTGTCGACCGTGAAATTGACGATCTGCGGTGCGACCATTTCAAGTCCGGTCATGGCAAAGGCGCACAAAATGCCGCACGCGAACCATTGACGGCTTCCTCGCAAAAAACGCCACAGTCGCGCCGTACCGGAATAGGTTTTATGTTGAGATTGTTGCTTACTCATGATGTTTTGATTCCTTTGCGTAAGGACAGATATCATTCAAGGGACAGACGGCGCATCGGGGCGACCTTGCCGTGCAAAAATCTCTGCCAAACTGCACGGCTCTGTGACAAAAATCACTCTGTTGTTCGGGGTTTACCAACGTTTCAAGTATTTTTTCGACCTTATGGGGGTCTTTGAGGGCGGTGGGATACGCGCCCAGTCTGCCGCCGATACAGATAATGTGCGTATCGGCTACGATACCGGGGATGCCGTACAGATCGCCAAGCAGCAAATTCGCGATCTTGCGCCCGACACCGGGAAAGGTCAGCAGCACCTCTCGGTCAGCCGGCACGCGTCCGCCGTGCTCCTCGACCAGCAGGCGACAGCATTCCTTGATATTGGCCGCCTTGGCGCGGTAAAATCCGCAGGAATGTACCAGCCGCTCGATCTCCTCTACGGGGGCATTTGCCACCGCTTCTGCCGTGGGATAAGCCGCAAACAGCTCGCGGCACACGATATTGACCCGTGCATCGGTGCATTGCGCCGAAAGCCGCCCCATGATCAGCAGTCGCCAGCCGTCGTCGGCGGGATCGGGGGCATTAGTTCGCCATTCCAGCGCACATTCCGCACCCGGATACAGCTCAGCAAGACGTTTTGCAGCCTCTGCAAAGCGCTTTTTTACGGCTTTTTGTTCTTTTGTCAGCTTCACGGCTCTCCCCCCATTCAAACAAAGCACGGGAAAAGCGTCCCGCGCCTGCAGGACAGCTTTTCCCACTCTTATTAGTTTTTATGTAGCGGAATTACTCCTCAATGGGATACTTTTCCTTGTATTCCTGATATCTGCGGTCAAACTCGGGGTTGCCGTGCTTGACATCGTACAGATACTTATGCATATCCAGCGCCTTGTCCTGCGAAAGCTCCAGCATGCAGCCCGCGATATTGGAGCAGTGGTCAGCCACGCGCTCACAGTTAGTCAAGAGGTCGGACAGGATAAAGCCCATTTCCATGGTGCACTCATTGTTCTGCAGGCGCACGATGTGATGCAGCTTAATGGCATCGCGCAGCTCGTCAATGACCTCTTCCAGGGGCTCGACCGCCGCAGCCATTTCCAGATTATCGTTGATAAAGCCCTCGCGAGCATTCCAGAGCACCTCGCGCACAGCCGCAACCATGGTGTTGATCTCCTTCTGCGCGGCGGGCGAGAACTGCACGCCCTTATCCTTCATTTCCTCGGCAGATTCCGCAATATTGACGGCATGGTCAGAAATGCGCTCCAGGTCACCGATGATGTGAAGCATCTTGGTGATCTCACGCGAGCCCTCACCCGAGCTGTTCTTTGCGGCCAGCTTGACAAGGTAAGAGCCTATCTTATCTTCCATCTTATCGATATCATCCTCATACTTGCGCACCAGATCCGCAGATTTGGAGTCGTAATTGGAAAGCAGCATGAGTGCGCGATCCATGGCATCGCAGGACGCCGCAGCCATCTTGCGTGCGGCATTTTCAGCCTGCTCAACTGCAACGGCGGGGGTAATGAACAGTCTTTCATCCAGCACAAGACCCTCTTCGCCCTTCTTCTTGGACTTTTCGGGAACGGATACGGTTGCCAGCTTGACAATCAAGTTGGTAAACGGGAACAGAATGGTCACCGCGATCAGCTTGAATACGGTATGAATAAGGGCGATGTGCCACATGTTAGTAGTGGCGCTGAGCAGACCGCCGAAATCAAAGATGGCATCCAGGATATAGAAGCCGCTGAGCACCACGGCAACCGCGATAATATTAAAATACAGATGTACCAGAGCGGCACGCTTACCGTTCTTGGACGAGCTCATGGAGGACAGCATTGCGGTCACGCAGGTACCGATATTCTGACCCATGACGATCGGGATGGCAACGCCAAACGAGATAGCGCCCGATGCGGTCAGCGCCTGCAGGATACCGACAGACGCAGACGACGACTGCACGATAGCGGTCAGCAAAGTGCCTGCCAGAATGCCTAAGAAGGGGTTTTCAAACATGACCAGGATCTGTCCGAACTCGGGAATGTTTTTGAGCACAGCCACAGCGTCGGACATGATGTTCATACCGGTCATGAGCACGCCAAAGCCCAGCAGGATATTGCCAAGCTGCTTATATCTGTTCTTTTTGGCGAGCATGGTAAATCCGATACCGATAATGGCAAGAATGGGCATCCAGAAATCAGGCTTGAAATACTGAAGTCCTGCGGTAATACCCTCAGCACCCGCCATTTCCATGCCGGTCATAGCGGTCAACCACGCCGTAATGGCAGTACCTACGTTTGCACCCAGGATAACACCCACAGCCTGCGAGAGCGTCATGGTTGCGGAGTTGACAAAGCCGACGACCATAACGGTTGTCGCCGAAGACGACTGAATGATCACGGTCACACCCAGACCCAGCAAGAAGCCCCTGAACTTATTGGAGGTCATCTTGCCCAGAATGGTCTTGAGCTTGTTACCCGCACTCTTCTTCAGGCCATCGCCCATGACGTCCATACCGAACAGGAACAGCGCCAGGCCAAGCAACAGATTGAGCACCATATAGATGTCAACACTCTCATGCGTTATTACAGCTTGAAAATTGTGCAATAAATCCTGCATTGTCGTTCTCCTTATATTTTCAGATTAAATCAACATTTGCCCGTTGATATTGAGCTTGAATTGCAGACCCAGCTTGTCCGCGGCCTTGCGGCACATGACCATGCGCCCGAGGAAAATTTCAAAATACGACATGACCGATGCGACCTCGGTATCGATATCCAGCGTCAGCGTAACGGTTTTCTGTTCGGCATCCAGCAAAAGACGCGAGTGCTCAACCGAATAATTGACGCGGTCGTGAATGTCAAAGGTGGCAAAATCCTCGTTTCGCACGCGACTGCGGCGCACGTCCGACTTATCCGCTAAAATCAGCGCGGCGGCAACACCGTTGACCGGCACGCCCGTACCCTCATCGTGGTTTCCGATCGCCGTAACCACCGTGGCAATATCCTCGGCGGGCATCTCCATGTGATCAAGGATTCGGAATGCCATCACGGCACCGCTCTGCGAGTGGTCAACGCGGTTGACCAAGTTGCCGATATCGTGCAGGTATCCCGCGATCTTGGCAAGCTCTATCTCGTGGGAGTCGTACCCCAGCGACTGTAAAATATATGCCGCCGTTTCCGAAACACGGGTCACGTGCGCAAAGCTGTGCTCGGTATAACCGAGCGCGCAAAGCGACTCGTCCGCGCGCGTGATATAGGTTCTGATCTCCGGACTTTGCCGAAGCTGCTCGTAGGTGATCATAAGTATCCTCCACCAAACCCTATTTGATTTTATTCTACCATATTATAGTACAAATGTCAACAATATTTTCGGTTGAGCGTGGATTTTATCGCCCTCAAAAAAACGGGAGGGGATGGCGTGATACTCCATTAAAAGTATCACGCCATCCCCTCCCGTTATAATTCTATATTTTGTGCAATGGGCTCCACTTGCCCTTGGTATAGTAAACCGTGAACATGACAAACAGTGCCAGATTGTGCGCGATCATACAGCCCCACGCGGCCACCAGCGTCAGATCCAGCAGCACCACGCAGATAAACGTGCCCAAAATGCGCATACCCCACATGCCGATGACGTTGAAAATAAACGGTGTTTTGGTGTTTCCCACACCCTGCATCATGCCCTCGGTAATAATAGTCACGCCGTAGAACGGCTCGGACAGCGCCACCATGCGAAGCACGGTCGTGCCCAGCGAGATGACCGCGGGATCGGACGAGAACAGCCGCAGCATATACGGTGCCAGCAAAAACAAAAGTCCGCCCGAAAGGATCATGAGCAGCACCTCACAAAGCAGCATCAGCTTGCCAAGATCCCTGAGCTTTTCCTTATCCTTCGCGCCTACGCAGTTGCCCGACAGAGTTGCGGCCGCCGCCTGCATACCAAAGCCGGGAATGTAAAAGGCAGATTCCACAGTATTTGCAAAGTTATGTGCCGCGGTGGAGACGTCACCAAGCGAGTTGATCATGGACGCGAACACCACGTAGCCAAGCGAGGTGGCAAATCTCTGCGCCATATTCGGCATGGCGACCTTCAGACAAGGCGCAAGCACCTCGCGGTCGGGCAAGATCTTCTGCCCGCGCGGGGAGACCTCGGGATGCCGCCATACGGCTACCGTGATCAGAATACCGCCCACTGCAATGGCAATGGCGCTTGCAATTGCCGCGCCGACCACTTCAAGTCCCGCGCCGGGGATGGTGACGGGGAGCACCGCTGTGCCAAACCAAGGAATCTCAACCGTTCTTGTATGGTAGATCAGAAAAAAGTTGAGCACGACGTTGACAACGTTGACCGCAATGCCCACGCGCATGGGGGTTTTGGTGTCCCCCGCCCCGCGCAAGACCGCGCCGAAAATGATGGACGCCGCACGGAACAGCATGGGTGTATACAAAATAAAGAAATATTTGGTGGCAATATCGCGGATATCGGGGTCAACCTGCATCAGCACGGGCACTACGGGTGCCAGAGACAGCGTCAGCACCGTGAACAGTATGCCCGAAAGCAGTACGAGCAGCACCGCCTGACCCGAAGCACGGCGGCAAAGTGCCCGATCTCCTGCGCCCGAGGCGCGCGCAATGTATGCCAAAAGTCCCACACCAAGCGCGGAAAGCGAGCTGCCCACAAGCCAACCCACCGTTCCCGTAGATCCCACCGCCGCAGAGGCCTGCGTGCCAAGCGAGCCGACCATGGCGGTGTCCACGTACTGCACCGCCGTATGCATCAGCTGCTCAAGCATGGTGGGCAGAGCCAGCGTCACCACAGTTGGCAGCAGCCCCCACTTGATATTTTTCAAAAACCCTTTTTTCATTTTCCACCCCGAAAGTTCAATCTTTTACCATTATATCATAAAATCGTGCAATAAAAAAGCCTTGCGCACAAAAAAACAAAAATTTGCGCAAGACTATTGATTTTTTCCAAGAGAAAAAGTATAATGGAATTACCAAAACATATAAAGGAGAACCCTTATGGCAAAGATCACTTTCATGGGTGCGGGAAGCACCGTTTTTGCAAAGAACGTTCTCGGTGACGCTATGCTCACCCCCTGTCTGCATGACGCCGAGATCGCCCTTTACGACATTGATGCAGACAGATTGGACGAATCCTATCTGCTGATCACCAAGCTCAACGAAAACATCAACCAGAACCGTGCCAAGATCAGCAAGTATCTGGGCGTGGAGAACCGCAAGGACGCTCTGCGCGGCGCTGATTTCGTGGTCGACGCCATTCAGGTCGGTCTGTACGACCCCTGCACCATCATCGACTTTGAAATCCCCAAAAAGTACGGTCTGCGTCAGACCATCGGTGACACCTTGGGCATTGGCGGTATCTTCCGCGCTCTGCGTACCATCGTAGTTCTCAAGGAATTTGCGGCTGATATGGAGGAGGTCTGCCCCAACGCTTGGTTCCTCAACTACACCAACCCCATGGCTATGCTGGCAGGCTACATGCAGAGATACACCAACGTCAAGACGGTCGGCCTTTGCCACAGCGTTCAGGTCTGCTCCGAGGGCCTTTTGCACAGACTGGGCATGCAGGACAAGCTGGAGGGCAGAAAAGAAAAGATTGCCGGTATCAACCACATGGCTTGGCTGCTTGAAATTCAGGACAAGGACGGCAATGACCTCTATCCCGAGATCAAGGGGCGCGCAAAGGCTAAGCATGCCAATGAAAAGCACGACGACATGGTCCGCTTCGACTACATCGACAAGCTTGGCTACTACTGCACCGAATCCAGCGAGCACAACGCTGAATACAACTACCTCTACATCAAGGAAAACCGTCCCGAGCTGATCGAAAAGTTCAACATTCCGCTGGATGAATACCCCCGCCGCTGTGTCAACCAGATCGCAGGCTGGGCTCGCCAGAAGGAAGATCTGCTTGCAGGCGGTCAGATCTCCCACAGCCGCTCCCGCGAGTACGCATCTCATATCATGGAAGCGATCATGACCGACACCCCCTACCGTATTGGCGGTAACGTGCTCAATAACGGTCTGATCCCCAACCTGCCGCCCGAGGCATGCGTTGAGGTTTCCTGTATGGTTGACCGCACCGGCGTACATCCTACCTACGCAGGTCCTCTGCCTCCTCAACTGGCCGCTATGAACATGACCAACATCAACGTGCAGCTGCTGACCATCGAGGCCGCCGTCACCGGCAAGATGGAGCACGTTTACCACGCCGCTATGCTGGATCCTCACACCGGCAGCCAGCTCACCACCGACGAGATCGTTGCTATGTGTGACGAGCTCCGCGCCGCTCACGAGGCTGCAGGCTATCCTATCTTTTAAGTGATATTCGCCCGGACGGGCGAGTGATATTGCGGCCATTGCCGCAGTGATATTCCGACGCCGTCGGAGTGATATTCGCCCCAAGGGTTTCCCCTTGGGGCGAGTTTTCTTTTGGAACCAAAAGGCGTGCCGAAGCCGCTGAGTGTCATCCTGAGCGAAGAGAGGTCGCCCGGCGACCGATCGAAGTCGAACTTTTGCGCCCGCGCAAAAGTGCCGTCAGGCGGGATCTCGAAGCGGCGTAAAACCGCACAAAACCAAAAAACGTGCCGAAGCACGCCTTTTGGTATATATAATTTTTAAATTATTCGTACAGCTTACCCATCTTTTCAAGTCTTTCGAACTTAGCAGCTGCAGCCTTTTCAGCCTTCTCGAACAGAGCAGCAGCTCTTTCGGGATTGGACTGAGCCAGACGAGCGTAACGAACCTCGGACTTGATAAAGTCAACGTAGCTTGCGGTGGGAGCCTTGCAGTCGATGGTCAGCTTGTTCGACTCCAGAGTGGGGTTGTAGCGGAAGGTCTGCCAGTAGCCTGCCTCTACAGCCTTCTTCATCTCGAGCTGGCAGTTCTGCATGCCGCCCTTGACACCGTGCATCTCACAAGGAGCGTAACCGATGATCAGAGAAGGACCGTTGTAAGCCTCAGCCTCAGTCAGAGCCTTGAGCAGCTGGTTCATATCGTAACCCATAGCAACCTGTGCTACGTATACGTAACCGTAGGACATAGCGATCTCTGCAAGGTTCTTCTTGCCGATTGCCTTACCTGCAGCCGCGAACTGAGCTACCTGACCGATCTGGGAAGCCTTGGAGGCCTGACCGCCGGTGTTGGAGTAAACCTCGGTATCGAATACGAATACGTTGACGTTTTCGCCGGAAGCCAGAACGTGGTCCAGACCGCCGAAGCCGATATCGTATGCCCAGCCGTCACCACCGAAGATCCAAACGGACTTCTTGTTCAGGTAATCCTTCTCAGCCAGAATTTCGGGAGCTACGGGGCAACCAGCATCGGCAGCCTTTTCCAGCTCTACAACCAGAGCAGCGGTTGCTTCCGCATTCTTAGCACCGTCATCCTTGGTTGCCAGATAAGCCTCGGCAGCAGCCTTGAACTCGGCGGAAGCCTTGTCGGAAGCGGCCATTTCCTCAACCTTAGCAATCAGCTTTTCGCGGATAGCCTTCTGACCCAGAGCCATACCCAGACCGTGCTCAGCGTTGTCCTCAAACAGGGAGTTTGCCCATGCCGGACCCTTCTTGGTCGCATTGTTTACGGTGTAAGGAGTAGCGGGTGCACTACCGCCCCAGATGGAGGAACAGCCGGTAGCGTTGGAGATATACATTCTCTCACCGAACAGCTGAGTGATCAGCTTAGCGTAAGAGGTTTCTGCACAACCTGCGCAAGAGCCGGAGAACTCAAGCAGGGGCTGCTTGAACTGAGAGCCCTTAACGGTGTTGTTGATCAGCTCGGGCTTCTCGGTTACGTTCTTCACTGCGTAATCGAATGCAGCCTGCTGAGCGGACTGAGTGTGCTGAGGAGCCATCCAGATTGCCAGATCCTTCTTAGCAACCTTGGTGCCTGCAGCAGCAGCCTTCTTTTCAGCCATAGCGTTGATGGGACAAGCCTTCACGCAAAGAGTACAACCCATGCAGTCCAGAGGAGATACGCCGATGGAGAACTTGTAGTTGGTCTTTACAACGGGCTTGGGAGCGAACTTGGTGGACTTGGGAGCGCCTGCAGCCTCTTCCTCGGTCATAGCGAAGGGACGGATTGCAGCGTGAGGACATACGAACGAGCAGTTGTTACACTGAGCGCACTTGTCAGCGTTCCATTCGGGAACCATAACGGCAACACCGCGCTTTTCAGCAGCAGCTGCGCCCTGAGGCATGGTACCGTCCACGTACTTCTCGAATGCGGAAACGGGCAGCTTGTCGCCTTCCATTGCGCCAACGGGCTCAACGATATTGTTGACAAACTCGTCCAGCTCTGCGCGATCAGACTTGAACGCGGGCTTCTTGGGATCCTTGCGGCACTTAGCCCATGCCTCGGGAACCTCAACCTTTACGAATGCATCTGCGCCTGCGTCGATAGCGGCATAGTTGAGGTCAACCATAGCCTGGCCCTTCTTGATGTAGGACTTGTAAGCCATCTTCTTCATGTACTCAACAGCCTCTTGGGCGGGCAGAATGTTAGCCAGAGCGAAGAATGCGGACTGCAGAACGGTGTTCTTAACCTTAGCGTTACCGATGCGGTTGGTTGCAAGGTCGGTAGCGTTGATAACGTAGAAGTTGATATTGTTGTTGGCAATGTACTCCTTAACCTTTGCGGGCAGGTGCTTGGACAGAGCTTCAACGGTG
>JAZULL010000085.1:0-11275 GCA_045603085.1 Eubacteriales bacterium
CCTAAGACCGCTTGGCCCTCCGACTTATCAAAAGAGGAAATCAAAAACTGTATAGAAGAAAACAAAAGATGGTGCGAGGAAAATGAAAACAAACAACAACGAATGGACTGAATATGCCTTGGAAGATTTACTATCGTATGAGCAACCCACGCCATACATAGTTGAATCAACTGATTATAGCGATAATTATAAAATCCCGGTTTTAACTGCCGGAAAATCATTTATCATAGGATATACGAACGAAACAAATGATATTTATGATAAATTACCTGTAATTATTTTTGACGATTTCACAACGTCAACGCAGTATGTGAGCTTTCCATTCAAAGTGAAATCGTCGGCAATGAAAATATTAACAGCTAATACCGATCTTGTGTTGCCCAAGTTTATCTTCTATCGGATGCAAATAATTGAATTTGACCATAGCACACACAAACGATATTGGATTCAGCAGTATTCAAAAATAAAAGTAAAGATTCCTTCGTTGCCGGAACAAGAAAAGATTGTTGCCAAAATCGAAGAACTTTTCTCCGAGCTTGACAATGGTGTTGAAACGTTGAAAAAGACAAAACAACAGCTTACGGTGTATCGTCAAGCGGTGCTAAAAGAGGCGTTTGCATCATGTACAAAAAAGGTTACAGTTGAATCTGTATGTCAACACGTAACCGACGGTGACCATATGCCTCCTCCAAAAACAAAAGATGGCATCCCTTTCATTATGATTTCAAATATAGAAAATCATGTTATTGATTGGAGCAATACCGCTTTTGTTGGAGATGAGTACTATAACAATATCGACAATAAACGTCGTCCTGCTAAAGGAGATGTGCTATATACCGTAACAGGCTCTTATGGTATTCCAGCGTTAATTGATTTTGAAAAGGAGTTCTGTTTTCAGCGTCATATTGCTTTGTTGCGTCCAAAGGATATTATCAAGCAAAAATTTCTCTATTACGCTATGCAAGAGCCCGGTGTATATGCGCAAGCAACCAAAGGAGCAACAGGAACAGCACAAAAAACAGTCGGTTTAGCTGTGTTGAGAAAAATTCAGATACCTTTCTGTGATGATATAGATACACAAACCGAAATCGTAAATGACATTGAAGCAAAGATGTCCTTGTGTGATAGCATCGAAAAAACAGTTGACACTGCTTTGCAACAAGCCGAAGCTATGCGACAGAGCATTTTGAAAAAAGCATTTGAGGGAGAAGTATAAAATGGAACAAATATTAGCTTTCTTGGAATCGTATAGCGGAGCCTTTACTTTTTTAATTACTGTAGTATATGTAATCGCAACAATTTTTATATGTGTTGCTAATATAAAGTCCGCGAAAGCTTCTCGTGCACAAATTGCAGAATCTCAAAGGCAGTTTAACGAGAACAGAAGATTGGATGTTATGCCTTATTTACAGTTCGAGACTACCAATCAACCTGGGGTTGATTACAAAATAGGGGTAATTTTGTCAGAAGATGATTATAATGCTGGTGAATATCTTCTCAACCTTAGAGTAAAAAACATTGGAAGAGGAACTGCAAAAGATATAGAATATATTTGGACTAATTTTACAAATACATATTTGCAAAAACCTTTCGTAATTAAAGCATTGCAGAATGGAGACGCACACTATTTACAAATTTCTTTTGCACGCCCTAGAGTTCTTAAAGATGTAACTGTTGCAAGCCTTGACCTTCATTTTAAAGATTTATTGGGAAATGAATATTCACAGAAAATTGAGTTTGAGTTCGAAATCAAAAACTCTTCAGTGTGGTTGAAGAGTCACACCACATATCCAATAATTCCAATTGCTAAGAAAATCACAACAAACGAGGAATAAACTAATGTCAGAACAATCAACAACAATAGTCTCTAAAGTTTGGGGTATGTGTGCGCCGCTTCGTGATGATGGTGTATCTTACGGAGATTATCTTGAACAACTTACATATCTCATCTTTTTGAAGATGTCGGATGAATATTCCAAGCCACCCTATAAGAAAATCACGGGTATTCCCGAGGGTTATACATGGTCGGATATGAATACGCTTAAGGGCGCAGAGCTTGAAGAACAGTATAAGAAAACGCTTGAAAAGCTTGCAAAAGAGGGTGGTATTCTCGGTCAGATCTTCTCTCAGGCGAGCAATAAGATCAGCAATGCGGCTATTCTTTTCCGTATTGTGCAGATGATCGACAAAGAGAAATGGGTTTCTATGTCTTCCGATGTCAAGGGCGAGATCTACGAAGGGTTGCTCCAAAAGAACGCGGAAGATATCAAGAGCGGCGCAGGTCAGTATTTCACGCCCCGTCCTTTGATTCGCGCTATGGTGGAGTGCCTACGCCCCGAACCGAAGAAAACCATTGCCGATCCTTGTTGCGGTTCGGGAGGTTTCTTCCTTGCAGCTCAAGAATTCCTCACCAATCCCGATAACTACACTTTGGATAGAGAGCAGAAAGAATTTCTCAAAAATGAAACCTTCTACGGAAACGAACTTGTTAAGACCACATTCAAAATGGCTTTGATGAACCTCTATCTGCACAATATCGGTGATATTTACGGAAACGTGCCCGTAACGCAGGGCGACTCGCTTCTGACCGATCCCGGTTATCGCGTTGACTACGTTCTCACCAACCCACCTTTCGGTAAGAAATCATCCATCACGATGACCAATGAAGAAGGCGAGGAAGAGGAAGAAGATCTCGTTTATAACCGTCAGGATTTCTGGACAACAAGCTCTAACAAACAGCTTAATTTTGTTCAGCATATCAATACGATCATGAAAGCAACGGGTAAAGCTGCGGTCGTTGTTCCTGACAACGTTCTGTTTGAGGGCGGTGCGGGTGAAACAGTACGTCAAAAGCTGTTACAGACTACCGATCTACATACAATTCTTCGTCTGCCGACAGGTATCTTCTATAAGCCCGGCGTAAAGGCAAATGTCATATTTTTCGACAAGAAGCCCGCAAGCCCGGATAGGCAGACCAAGGATATTTGGATTTATGACTTCCGAACTAACATCCACTTCACCTTGAAGCAGCACCCGATGGGTGATGTAGATTTGCAAGATTTCATTGCTTGCTACAATCCCGAAAATCGCCACGAGCGCAAGGAAACGTGGTCGGAGGAAAATCCCGATGGACGTTGGCGCAAGTTTAGTGTAGATGAAATCATGAAGCGCGATAAGACAAGTCTTGATATTTTTTGGATCAAGGACAAGTCCCTCGCTGATCTTGACAATCTTCCCGATCCCGATGTGCTTGCGGATGATATTATCGAGAATTTGCAGAGTGCTTTAGAAAGTTTTCAAGAGTTGAAGAAACAACTTTAAATGAGCTGCGAAGAGCATGTACTTTCATATTTACAGCTATCATCCATTAAGGATGGTAGCTGTTTTTGTATGTGCCCGTTCTTACATTCCTTTCTGAAAATGCCAACAAATCAATAAAAGCACGCAAAAGGAGCGAAAAATGAACAGTAATACAGAACGCAGATATTTGTCCGTGAGAGACATACAGGCAGAGTATCTGCCAATCAGCAAGAAAAAGATCAGGGAGCTTGTCAATGAGCATCTGATCGTCAATAAGATCGGCAACCGCATCTACGTGGAGAGGGCAGCATTGGAAGCTTTGCTGAACGGCGGCAAGAGCCAGCGCATGATCTCGGATTGAGAGGTGGCACTCATGGGCAATGCAAAGATTCGTGTCTTGCTGATTGAGCCCAAGGAGCATCCCAAGGCGCATACCATCGAGCCGACCAGGTATGCCTTTGAAAAGGCAGTGAACGTGGGAGCTGCGTACAATGGCAAGGTTGAAGCCAAGAAGCTGGAGCATGGCATAATGCCTTGTACAACAAAGACAGGTTTTTGTCAGACCTTGTGCCCAACAGGCGCATTGGTGACGATATCATCGTGGGCAAGACGTTCGTTGTTGCTGTGGATGATCATCGCAAGCCTATCTCTATGACGGATGAGCAGATGATCAAGTATGCCTTACGCTTTTGGCATGCAGAGGAATTTGACGATATGGACGTCATGGAATCTAACATGAACACCTTCCTTCTCGGATTTCTCCAAGACGCATAATCAAGAAACACAACTATATATTATTAAGTTAACCGATAACATCCATGTGGTGTTATAAATTGACATGCGACGGCGACTGGGCGCTGGTTTGCACGACTATCGCTTTCACGCAGTGATACCCCGACAAAGTTATGCGACCGGGGCGCGCAAGAGCCGCAAGCGGCAAAAATCCCGCCTGTGCAACCAAGAAGGAACAGTCCACGATGAGGGTCTGTTTTACTCTCTTGACTTGCTATCGGTTTCGTGATAAAATGTAGTAAATCAAATCTTTGGAGGTTGACAAAATGAAAACAGTTGTCATTACAGGCTCGGGCAGAGGTCTGGGCTATGAATTGGCCACGAGGTTCCGCCGCGCCGATTATAACGTCGTACTTAATGATATTAATGCCGCACAGCTGGAGATTGCCAAGGCCAATCTGCAGACTGTAGAGGGCGCGGGCAAGGTATTGGCTTGCGTGGGTGACGTTTCGAGCATGGAGAGCATGCAGAACCTTGCGGCTTATGCCGTGGAAAACTGCGGTGGGATCGATATCTGGATCAACAATGCGGGTATCAATCAGCCCATGAAGGCCTTGTGGGAGCTTTCTGAAACCGAGATCAGACTGGTGCTGGACGTCGATCTCAAGGGTGCCGTGATCGGCAGTAAGGTCGCCATGGAGCAAATGACCAAACAGGGGCACGGCGCGATCTACAACATGGAGGGCTACGGCAGCAACGACGCCATGATGCTGGGTCTTAACATGTACGGCACAAGCAAGAGAGCCGTGACGCACTTTACCCAGGCGCTTGCCAAGGAGAGTGAGGAGAGAGGGACCGGCGTGACCGTGGGCAGACTCAGCCCCGGTATCATGATCACCGAGTTTACCACCGGTGCTTTGGGCGGCAAGGAGAAGATCGACCTGCCCGAGAAGACCAAGAAGGTTTACAACATTCTGGGTGACTATCCCGACGTTGTGGCTGATTTTTTGGTAGAAAAGATGCTGAAAAACACCAAGAACAATGCCCATATCGAGTGGCTGACGAGCGGCAAGGCGGCTTGGCGTTTTATGACTGCGGCATTTAACAAGAGAGATTTCTTTGCCTAATCGATATGAAGATGACCGAATTATCCGTACTGGAAAACATTTGCCAAGAGATGAGTGCCATGCCCGGACACCTTGGGTTTTACTACAAAAACCTTGCCACGGGGGTTGAATACGGCATCGGGGAAGAGGAGATTTACGGCGCGGCAAGCGTGATCAAATTTCCGCTGTTTCTGCATATCCTTGCCGAGTGCGAGCGGGGAAATCTGTCGCTTGACGACCGCATTGTCACCGAGGACAGCGACAAGGTGCCCAGCTGTGGCGCGCTCAACATGTTCACGGGCAGTATCGAGACCGATATCCGCACCGTGTGCAGGCTGATGATCTGTCTTTCGGACAATACCGCCACCAACCGTCTCATCCGCCTTTGCGGCTTTGAGCCCATCGAGCAAGGCTTTGCCGGGATGGGACTTGAAAAGACCCGCATTCGCCGCAAGCTGTTTGATCGAGAAGCGTCTGCTAAAGGTGTGCAGAATTCCATCAGCCCGAAGGAATTGGGGCTTTTGCTGGAGCGGCTGTATCGCGGCGAGTTTGTAAGCCGCGAGGTCAGCGATTACGCTCTTGAAGTGCTCTCGGAGCAGCAGATCGGGCACAAACTGGCAGGCAAGCTTGGTGAGAACGTCAGAATTGCGCACAAGACGGGCGAGGACGACGGACTGAGCAATGACATCGGTATCGTGTATGCCGATCAGCCGTTTGTGGTTTGCTTCACGGGGCACGACACCGATGTCTACCCTTGGGAGGATCTCATGCGCCGCAGTACCTATGACCTCTATTTTGCCAATAAGGCGGAGGAATAAAAAAGAACAGACCCATGGGGCTGAAGAATTAGTGGAATAATAGCAGGAATTTGTTCAAATCCGAACAAGTTCCTGCTGCTTTTTGTGGATGTAAGACGTGACGGAGCGTCCAAGGGAGAAATCTCACCCACTGCCCGTGAAAGCTTCGCTACGCGCCCCTTTCACTCCGCGGTCCCCCCTCTCTCCGAGAGGGCTTATATCGCGCATCCTTCTCATAAGCATAAGCAAGATGTGAATGGCAAAGCTGAGACTGTATTATTTGAGCGCGGACTCACAAAAAGCCCTCTCGGCTCGAGAGGGGGGACCGCGGAGCTCAAAGAGCACAAAGTGAGATTTGAGCGGGCGGTGGGTGAGATCCCCCTTTCGGACGCTCCTCTACGTCTTATGATATGAAAAAGCAGAAGCCACGAAAGACCTCTGCCTTTGTTTTATTTTCCGTCCGGTCCTGAGTAGTAAAAGTAGCTGCTCACAGCTCCTCCGTAGTTTTCAGTCAAAATTTCATCCCATTCGGTATAGGTTTCTTCCTCTTTTACCACAACCACCTGCACACTTAAGTAGTAGCCATCAGAAAGAATCCAAATGATATATTTGTCGTCGCCTGAAGGGGCATCGTCCTTTTCATGCGGTTTTCCAAGGATCTCTACCATTTCCGTAATGGTCATTCCCTCTTGCACCTTCAAATAATCCTCATACGACGGCTTGTGAAGCATTTCAACGTCAAAGAGTGTATCGTCTAAAATCTCCCTGCCGCCCGCATAAGAAATCCATCCCACGTATGCGCCGCCATATCCTTCCGTCAGCATCGCCTCCCAAGGCGTCGGCTGATCTGCATATTTTTCATCTTTGATACCGGTATAAATCACACACATTTTTCCGTTATCAAGCTCCCATTCAAAAAACCTTTGCCCTGCGGCAGACCCATGATCATGCGGCTTTCCCATAATCTCCACAGCGTCCGTGATCAGCAGGTCTGCACCGCCCTGCACAAGCTTATAAAGCTCATACATATCCCTGTACGACGGGCGATGGGCTTTATCAAGATCAAACAGCATCTCTATTATTTTGTCCTGCTCGTTTTGTGTGGTCTCGGGTTCGCCCTCTGTTTCTGTGTCCGTTCCCGCAAAAAATCCATTTTTGCCAAGCAACTCTCCCACAATGCCCTGCACGCCGTTTTGGGCAACCGACACGCCCGCGAATACAATCAGCGCGGAGATTGACAGCGCGGCAACGCCACATAAAACAACACAAGTTATTCTTGTTCTTTTTTTCAAAACAATCTCCTTTTATCCTGCGGAAATATCTGTCACGCGGGCATGTTCCCAGCGTTCTTGCTCGGATTCATACTCGTCCGAGAGTGTAAAGCTGATCCATCTTGCTTCCGGCTCATACCCTTCTTCGGTGCACCAAAACACTGTATAATCTCCGTTTTCGAATGCATTGGTCTCGTAATATCCATGCGGTTTTCCGGCTATGGCAATCACCTCTTGGTAAGTCATTCCTCTTTGGATGCTACGAACTTCTTCCAATGTCGGCTCATGGATTCTGTCAAAATCAAAGATTTCCTCTAACGCCTCGGTTCTTTCAAAGCCGAACATTTCCTGCATGCTTTTGGTTTCGCGCTCAGTTACGGGCTCGGTTTCGGGCACGTCGGTCGGTGCAAGTGTAGTTTCCTCTGCGGTGATTTCCGGTGTTTGCTCGATCTCGGCATCCGTCCCTGTGAACAGATCGTAGTCCCCCAGAATGTTCTCCACCGTACCCCACACGCCGTTTTTGGCAACCGATGCGACAATGCCCACCACCAACGCCAAAGATAAAAGTGCCACCATGGAATAGATGACGATAATGGCGATCTTCGCACTCTTATTCATGACGGCACTCCTTTCTTTTGATTAGTCCTCACTATAAACAACAACGCTTTCGTGTTTTTTTGACAGTGACTTTGGCGGTTTTTTAAGTTTATTTCCCGTCCTGCTCGGCCCCCGGGCCGGAATAGTTATGATACGCCACGGTTGCACCACCGTAATGTGGCTGCAGAATTTCCGACCATTCCGTAGGGTTCTCGGTTGCAAAGGGAGAGGTCGCTTTGATCCAGCAGCTGCCTCCATCGGCCATCTCCCACGTCAGATACTTGCTCCCTGCCGCGGCATCCAGATCGTGCGGTTTCCCGAGAATTGCAACCGCCTGCTCAACCGTCATGTCGTCCCGAATCTTCAAATAGTCCTGATACGTCGGCTTATGCTGCATTTCGAAATCAAACAGTGTTTTATAGTCAAACGGTTCCGGGGTCGATACACTCTCCCGGTCTTGCGTGATCAGCTCCTCGTGCATGCTGTCGGGCTCTTGCGTTCCAATATCCGGTTCTGTTTGCTCAGCATCCATCCCTGCAAACAGATCGTAGTCCCAAAAAACGTTTTCTACCGTACCCCACACGCCGTTTTTGGCAACCGATGCGACAAGGCCGACCACCAACGCCAAAGATAAAAGTGCCACCGTGGAATAGATGACGATGATGGCGATCTTCGCACTCTTATTCATGGCAACACCTCCTGAGAATCGTTAGCCGTACGGGAGTCGAACCAAGTTGGTTTTGACGTGCAGATTTCTCCGACTCCTGCATCTTTTCTCTTGGACATATTGCCTATATGCCCTGCGAGAAAAGCTTTTGGGCTCAAATAAATCTGCTGCGTCAAAACTGCTCGCACCCGCCGGCGAATGCATTTTTGATAGATTTTGGTGTGATTTTACTCGCAAGATACCAATCTTGCGAGTAAAAGCGCACCGTAAGGTGCGAAAATTCATCGCCGTCGGGCAATTCGGTTCGATTCCCGTACGGCTACGTCTATGATATCATATCGGGGGTATATTTGTCAACGGAAGAACTTGATATTTGTGAGAAGACGATTTTCGCATCTTATTTCCGCAAAAAAAATCAAAAAACCTCTTGCATTTGCACTTTTATTATGATATAATGTATCGGTAAATGCGATGATGAAGTCAGCGCACACGAAAAAGCGTACACAGAGAGGGTCGACGCGGCTGGAAGCGACCTTGCGTGGCGTGTGTTGCATTTCCCTTCGGAGCAGGTCCTGTGAGCCAAGCCTGGTAGTGGGACACGGCAGACACCGTTATCGGTCGGCAGAGTGTTGGCTTTGTGCGCAATTTTGCGTCACGCCTTTATTTGGGTGGTACCGCGGTTTTTATGCCGTCCCATGTCTGTGGGGCGGTTTTTATATTTTTATAAAAATTTTATGTAAAATAAAAGGAAGGAATCAACATGAAAGAAATGCTGAATCAAATTCGCGCGACAGCTCTTGAAAAGATCGCTGCGGGCGAAGATCTTGAGCAGATCAGAATTCAATACCTTGGCAAAAAGGGTGAGCTGACCGCAGTGCTTCGCGGCATGGGCAAGCTGAGTGCCGAGGAAAGACCCGTGATCGGCCAGCTTGCCAACCAGGTGCGCGCCGACATTGAGGCCGCCATTGCAGAGAAGGCAGAGGCACTTAAGGCAGGTGCACTTGCCGAGCAGCTTAAGGCCGAGAAGCTGGACGTTACCATGCCCGGCAAGACCACCCGCGTCGGTCACGTACACCCCCTGACCCGCGTACAGAGAGACATGGAAGAGATCTTTATCGGTATGGGATTTTCGATTGCAGAAGGCCCCGAGGTAGAATACGACCTCTACAACTTCCAGAAGCTCAACATCCCGGAAAACCATCCCGCTCGCGACACGCAGGACACCTTCTATATCACCGAAAACATTCTTCTGCGCTCCCAGACCTCTCCTGTTCAGGCCAGAACCATGGAAGTGCAAAAGCCCCCCATCCGCATCATCTCCCCCGGCCGCGTTTACCGCTCCGACGCGATGGATGCTACACACAGCCCTCTGTTCCATCAGATGGAAGGTCTTGTAGTTGACAAGGGTATCACCATGGGCGACCTCAAGGGCATGCTGGAGACCTTTGCAAAGGCTCAGTTCGGCGAGGATACCCGTTGCCGTTTCCGCCCCCACCACTTCCCCTTCACCGAGCCGAGTGCTGAGGTTGACGTTTCCTGCTTCGCCTGCGGCGGCAAGGGCTGCAGACTTTGCAAGGGCGAGGGCTGGATCGAGATCCTTGGTGCAGGTATGGTGCACCCCAACGTGCTGACCATGTGCGGTATCGACCCCGAGGAATACAGCGGCTTTGCATTCGGTATGGGTATCGAGCGTATCGCCATGCTCAAGTATCACGTAGACGACATCCGTCTGTTCTATGAGAACGACGTGCGTTTCCTTGAGCAGTTCTGAGAAAGGAGAGACAGAATATGAATCTTTCATTCAATTGGCTTCACGATTATATTGATACGGATAAAATTACAGACGTCAAGAAATACTGCGACCGCATGACCGACACCGGCTCCAAGGTTGAGGGCTTTGAGGTTCTGGCCGAGGAGATCTCGGGTGTTGTGGTTGGTAAGGTGCTCGCTATGGAGCGTCATCCCGACTCGGATCACCTGTGGATCTGCCAGCTGGAGGTTGGCAAGGAAGCACCCGTACAGATCGTTACCGGTGCGCAGAACGTGTTCGTCGGCGCCATCGTTCCCGCAGCAGTTGCTCCCGCAACGGTTGCAGAGGGCAAGCAGATCAAGGCCGGCAAGCTGCGCGGCGTTGACTCCAACGGCATGATGTGCTCGTTTGCCGAGCTGGGACTTTCCGACCACGACTGCCCCGGCGACGAGGCCAACGGCATCTGGATCCTGCCCGAGTCTTACGAGGAGTACATCGGTCAGGACGTATGCAACGTCGAAATGGTACGCGACACGGTCGTCGAGTTTGAGATCACCTCCAACCGTCCCGACTGTCTGAGCGTTATCGGTCTTGCCCGCGAGACCGCCGCTTCCATGGATCTGGATTGGCACATTCCTCCCGTATCCGTCAAGGGGGCTTGTGACGGCGACCACATTGACAACTATATCTCGGTTGGTATCAGCGCGCCCGATCTGTGCTATCGCTATGCCGCCAAGGTGGTCAAGAACGTCAAGATCGCTCCCTCCCCCACCTGGATGCGCAGACGTCTGCGTGCCGCAGGTGTGCGTCCCATCAACAACATCGTTGACATTACCAACTACGTCATGCTGGAATACGGCCAGCCCATGCACGCCTTTGATTACAAGCAGATCGAGGGCAAGGCCATCAACGTGCGCCGTGCCGCTGACGGCGAGGTATTCGTTTCCCTTGACAATATCAGCCACACTCTGGATTCCTCCATGCTGGTTATTGCAGACCAAAACAAGGCTTGCGCGCTGGCAGGCGTTATGGGCGGTCTTAACAGCGAAATTGAG
>JAZULL010000086.1:0-6136 GCA_045603085.1 Eubacteriales bacterium
TCCACCGGTGGCAGCACCGACGTTGTGGGAAACGGCAAGACCTGCTTCGGTAACGGACATGCGCTGTTCTTCCAGGAGTGCATGCAGTGCGTAATCCGTCTGCGTAGCCACGACGTAAACTTCGGCGTCGTTCCCTTCCCGATGTACAACACGGCGCAGGGTGCATATTATGCACACATGAACGAGGTTGGCGGTATGGTTTCCATTCCGATCACCATCGTTGACCAAAGACTTGAGAACGTAGGCGCGGTCATCGAGACCATGGCTGCTTACTCGGTTGGTACGCTGACTCCCGCTTATTATGACATCACCCTGATCTCCAAGGGCACCAAGGACGAAGAGTCCAAGCCTATGATCGAGCTGATTCTGGATAACCGTATCTACGACCTTGGCTACGTATTTGAGGTAGCATGGGGCGGCTACGTAGGTCAGATCGCATCTAAGTTCATTGACGGCAAGACCAACGTTGCTTCTACCAAACCCACCACCTTCAAAAAGCAGATGAACAAGACGCTGGCCAAGTTTGATATTGATACAGATTGATGAAATTCAAAAACGAAATCCCTGCAGCCATGCGCTGCAGGGATTTTTTCAGTTCATAATATCGTGGCAAAGCTGACTGCCAAACATGCGGTCAACCGCATCCTGCAGAGCGGGATGGTCGGCAACGGCATTGGCGGCTACCAGCTCATCCGCCGCCGCAAAGGCACGTGTGAGCATATCGCCGTCCGAGCATTGCGAGGCCAGACGGAATTCCACGCCGCCGCTTTGTCGGATCGCACCGTCCGCGCTCTTGGCAAAGAAATCACCCGGGCCCCTTTGCGCCAGATCCTGCTCGGCAATGGCAAAGCCGTCGTAGGTGGTTTTCATGGTCTGCAATCTGCGGCGCGCGACCTCACCGATCTCACGCTCCGACATAGCACCCGCCACCAGCACGCAATACGATTTTCTCTTGCCGCGGCCGACGCGTCCGCGCAGCTGATGCAGCTGGGAAAGGCCGAAGCGCTCGGCGTTCTCCACGATCATCAGGCTGGCGTTGGGCACGTTGACACCCACCTCGATGACCGTAGTGGATACCAGAACGTCAATCTCCCCTGCCGCAAAACGGTTCATGACCGCGTCCTTTTCACGCGGCTTAAGCTTACCGTGCACAAAGGCCACGCGATAGCCCTGCAGTCGCTCGGCAAGCTGCTCGGCATACTGCACCGCCGCCTGCAAGGGCGGCTTATTTTCACGGACAATACCGATCTCCTCCAGCAGCAGATCCTCATCCTCGGCCTGCTCCTCGACCGCGGGACAGACCACGTAAACCTGTCCTCCCTCGTCCACATTTTTGCGAATAAATGCATCCAGACGCGCGCGGTAGCTCTGATCCACCGCAAAGGTGTCCACGCGCTGTCGGCCGGGCGGCATGGTATCAATGCGCGAAACCGCAAGATCGCCGTACATCACCAGCGCCAGCGAGCGCGGGATGGGTGTGGCACTCATGCAAAGCAGGTGCGCATGCGCGTTTTTATCCGAAAGACGCGCGCGCTGTCCCACGCCAAAGCGATGCTGTTCGTCTGTGATCACAAGTCCGGGTGCGGCAAATTCCACGCCCTCGGAAAGCAGCGCCTGCGTGCCGATCACCACCTGCACGCGCGCATTCCCGTCCTCGGCGGTCATGGCGGCATGCACCTTTTTCTTTTGCGTGGGCGTCATCGCGCCAATCAGCAGCGAGCAACGGATGCCGAGCTGCTCAAAGAGCGGCGAGAGATCGGCATAGTGCTGTCTTGCCAGAATTTCGGTGGGTACCATGATAGCGGCCTGTCTGCCGCTCTGCACCGCGATGACGGCCGCGGCTGCGGCGCAAACCGTTTTGCCGCAGCCAACGTCACCCACCACCATGCGCGACATAGCGTAGGGCTTTGCCATATCCGCACGGATCTGCTCCACCGTACGGCGCTGTGCCTCGGTCAGCTCATACGGCAAAAGCGACAGAAATTCTGTCAGATCATTGCAGGTACAAGCGGGTGCGGGGATCAGCTCCTTGGTATGGCGCGCGCCTCGCAGACCCACACCAAACAGCAAAAGCTCCTCAAACATCAGGCGTCTTTTGGCGATCTCAACACCGCCAAGATCGGTGGGCTTATGCATGGCTCGCAGTGCAAATGACAGCGTGCAAAGTCCCTCACGCACGCGGATATGCTCAGGAATGGGATCCTCCAGCCCCTGCGCGGCCAAGGCCAGCGCCATTTCCACGTGCTGGGATATCTGCTTGGAGGAAAGCCCCTCGGTCAATCGGTAGACCGGATGCAAGGGTGGGAGCGGCTTGCCCTCAACAACCGGCTCGGCCACGGGCGAGGTCATGCGATAGCGTCTGCCATCCATCTCCACCTTGCCATAGAAGCGGAACATGCCGCCCACGGGAAAGGTATTCTGCACGTAATCCTGATTGATATACACGATCTCGCAATCTCCGCTGTCGTCAAACGCGCGGAACTTGACCAGCGTCATACCGCGACGGATCATGGCGCGGCGCGGCTGGGTTGCCACGGTCAGCACCACGGCGGCCTTGCTCTGCCCATCACACTCGCAGAGTCTGCGCACGTTTCCGCGATTTTCATACGCGCGCGGGAAATGATATAAAAGATCCCCGACCGTAAAAACACCAAGTCTGGCATACGCCGCTTCCTTGGCCGGTCCAACACCGCGAAGCGCCTTGATGGGAATATCCCTGACGTCCTGCATGCTCTCACTCCTTTCTTGGGGGGTACGTATCTATTATAACAAATAAAAACACGGTCGTCAACAAAAAAATGTGAGCAACCGCGCATGCGGTTGCTCACTTGGTATTTTAAGCATCGTCAGTAAAAAGATATCCGCGTCCCCTTGCATGGTGCAGGAGCTTTCTGCCGCCGATCTGCTGCGCCTTCTGATTAATGGCGCTGATGCGAACCGACACGTTTGCGGCGTCCGCTCCGCCCTCGTAGCAATGCGAACAGATCTCCCGTGCGCGCACCGCACTTCCCTCCATCTGCAAAATATACTGCAGAATGCGGAATTCGGTGGGCGTCAGATGCATGCGATAGCCAAGAAACCAAAAATCCTTTTGCTCCTTGTCCTCGCACAGTAGTCGCTGTCCTTGGGGCATCAGTCTCTCTTCTTGCCAAGCATGATGGCGCCCAGGCTGATCACAGCCAGAACTGCCATGCTGCCCGCAAATGCCTTACAGCCGGGTTCTTCCACGGGATCGGTCTCGGTTTCGGGATCGGTCTCGGAATCGGGAGTGGACTCGGGTTCGGTCTCGGACTCGGTGGTCTGATCGCCGAAATCGTAGTTATCCTCACCTGCTGCCTTTTCTGCTACGGTGATGACCTTAGCAGGGGTCAAATCAGCGGTAACGCCGGGAATGTAGTTCTGATATACGTAGTTGAGTCTGCCCAGAGGAGCCATATCGCCATCGATGTAGAAATCAGCCATTTCGTCAAGCAGGGTGTCGCTGTCTGCCCACTTGAATTGCAGGCACAGCTGGTTGTAATACTCAACGCCGATCATTTCCATGGGAACGGCGATCATCATCTCGTTGCTCTTGACACGGTAGGAAACGGTGCCGCACTCGGTAAAGCCGTACTTGCCGTCCTTGCCGGTGTACTTAGCTACGGAGGTGGTGAAGTCCTCGGAGGCATTGTAGTTGACGATGTAGTCGTAGCCGTACCAGCCGGTCTCCACGTTGCCGTCCACGTCAAGGAACAGCTGCATCCAGGAGGTGCCTGCCACGGGCTTGGTGATATCGGCTGCGGTCTGCACGTAGAAGTACAGGTAGGTGGTATCCTGGGTAACCTTCGAGGAAACGATGTCGTTTCTGCCGGTGGTGTTGGTCATGGTCTGACGGCCAAATGCCATGCCGTTACGGTCGACGGTGTCGCCCTCAACGTCATAGTAGGTCACGGCAACGTTGTTCCACTGTGCGAAGTCACCGGTCACGTTGATGGGATTGCGGCCATCCTGAACGATCACGGGAGCAGCACCCTTGAGTGCCTGCACGTTGTAGATCAGCTGCATATAGTAGTTATCGAAATAGTAGTCGGTAATGGTCATTTCCACGTCACGGGAGTATTCCAGAGACGAGGTGTCGACAAAGTGGATTCTGCCGTCATCTGAAGGCTGACGCTGCGCTACCCACTCATTCCAGCCGGTCACCAGCACGTACTTGGCGTTCTGGATCAGCGCGCGGTCGAACTGATACTGGAAGTTGATACCCAGCTTGTAGGAATCCTCGGTCAGCAGATCGTTGGTACCGTTATAGGAACGGCCGCGGTTGGTGCGGTCGCCGTAGAATGCGGAGTCGCTGAAGCGAACCGTGCCCGCATGCTGTGCCATGGAAACGCTGATGGTTTCGCGCTCGCCGTTGGTCTTGAACATTCTCTGCGGCCACTGGAAGTCCATCCAAGGCCAAGCGTTCTGTCTGGTATCCGCATTGGGCCACTGAGGAACGCGGATGCTGAAGAAGCCGTTGACGTTATCGCTCTCCTCTGCAATGATCAGAGGCTTGCCGTCCACGTACAGCCAGGTGTCGGGATAGAGGTTCTTGGAGTAGATCTTATTATAAAGGGTCTTTACAACCGACGCACTGTTGGTGTGGGTGTAGAACACGATCTGCGGAGCGTCATAGCCCTGCTCGTTCATTTCATGGCAAACCTCCATGAGCAGAACGGCGTTGTCGTAATACTCGTAGCCGTTGGTTACGTCGATGTAAAGGAAGTCAACGTTTGCATTGGAGAGCAGCTCCATATGCTTACGCATGACCCACTGGTCGCTGGAGTAGTAGTAGCCGTACAGAGGCTCTGCAAAATAGTGCATCTGACCCACGGCACCCCAAGCGTTACAGGTCTTGGTATTGAACGCCTTGTCGCCGTACTGTTCCACGATGTGCGTCATATCCCACGCACCGGTGTCGCCGTGCTGGCCCATCCAGAGGAAGTAGAAGATGCCCACGTAGTGCTCGCCGTCAGCACCGTAAACGCCAACCGTCTTGGGGTCGGAAACGACCTGCTTGTGGTTGGTGGTGGTGTACTGGGAATACTGGGTGTAAAGGCTTCTGCCAAGGTCATCGGTGCCTGCATAGCCGCCGAAGACGTAGTTGATATTGTTGGGAACGGTGTAGCTGACGGTCTCGCCGTTGAGCAGATAAGAGATGGTGACCTCCTTACCGTCCGCAGAAACAGCGTACTGCACGCTGCTTGCCTGCGTATCCACCGAGAAGGTAGGCTGATCGGAGGGAGTGGGGTCTGCCCAATCCACGACCTTGTTGGCCTCTTCCTCTTCCTGTCTCTTGGATTCTTCCTCAGCCTTGAGCTGCTCCTCGTACGCCAGATACTTCTTGTACTCGGTCATGTCAAAGCTGTTTGCATCCTCTTCGGTTGCAAAGAAAGCGATGTAGGCGATATCAATGGTGGTCTCGCCGTTGACAAACGCGCCGTTTGCCAAGGGGTCAAGACGCATGATGTTAATGGATGCATTGGCGCTTGCCCAGGAATCAATGTAGATGACCTGCTTTTCCCACTCGCCGGTTGCATTCCAGTTCCAGCTCTTGTGAGAGCCGGTCTGGCCCATCTGTACGTTGTCGCTTCTCTGTACGAAAAGCTCACCCTGCGCTGCGCAATCGGTGCGGAAATAGAACAGCACGTATCCTGCCTCGTTGCACTTGGTGCCGGGCTGGCTGAGCCATACGTAAGGGTCGCCGCCCGTGATGAGGAAGGAATAGTAGCCGTCCTCTTCACTGTGGAGGGTATCGTGACCGTTCTGGAAGCTGTCCGCGGTCTCGCTTACGCTGAAATCGTAAAGCAGACTGGGCTTGGAGGTTTCAAACACGGTCGAATCGGATGCGGAAACCGAAAGATCGGTCATTCCGGGCTTTTTGCCGTTGGTGGCGGTGGAATTCGCGTTCGAAAGATTGGTCAGCGAGGTGATGACCTCACTATCCCCCATCGAGCCGCGGCTCATGACCAGAGCACCTGCCACGGTGGCAACGCAGATCAAAAGAACTGCTGTGATAAGTAGTCTTTTTTTCATGACTGTTTCCTTTCTCTCAATCAAGCTTTGCATGATTTTTATCCTGATATATTATAGCAAAACAAACGCCGGAATGCAAGAG